>JBDSAQ010000375.1:0-10713 GCA_039922095.1 Ginsengibacter sp.
CCGTTCATGCCCGGCATTTCAATATCCATCAACACAACATCCGGCAGTGATTTTTTTAATTGAAAAAGAATATCACTACTATCGGGGAAAGAACCGATGCAGGTAAATCCCTCTGTACCATTTATTAAATAATAAAGGCTTTCACGAAGGTGCTTGTTGTCTTCAAATATAGTTACTTTAATTGGCTGCATAAGAGGCGTACTTTATGCAAATATCCAAAACTATAAACTATTTTTCTCTACCTCAATCGGGTGATCTTAGAAATTTGAGATTGGACAAACGCAAGTTGAATAACAAACAGCGATCAAACGTTCAGAGGGAAACTCTGACAAGACATGAACCTAAAAACTCTGAGTTATCCTTATACACGGTGTTACACCTTTAAAGAAATTATTAAAATAAAGAGAAGGCTCAATCGACGTTTTCGGCATTTGTATTCTACCTGCTCCAAACCGAAATGTATTTTTATTAAAATAATTTCCATTTCTATTGATAAGGTAGCCTATAGAAACTACCGCATCGTAAGCAATATCCTTCCTCGGGTCACGATCACGGGTAGGCCCCTGGCCATAAATCAGTGTTAGAAAATCATTCCTGTAAGTACGCAAATTATTAAGGCTATCTTTTGCAAATAAATAATGCGGCTCCCATAATATTCCCGGCTCCCATTTAAAACTTCTTACCCGATTCGCTAAGGTAAGTTTCATCCCCACACTAAAAGAAGGAACAAAATAGTGTTTGTAATTTTGAACATTTACTGTAACAAATCCTGTAACAAAATCGCCGGTGGAGGTTGCCGTTAATCCTTTGGGCTTATCGGCACTTATATCCCTGTCTGTTTTGAGATAATGAGATGAAGTGCCTAAAATGAGTGGCCATTTATCATTCACACTATCATGAATTGTTTTAAATTTTTCTTCTAGTTTCCCATTCATAAGAGCAGTAAGCTCGCTAATATTATTAAGGTAAAAGGTAAGGTGATAATAACGTGGATCCGTTAAACTGATCTTTTCTTTTGCTTTTGGAGGGTTTACAAGTATGCCGATGATATTAATTGTATCCTGCTCAATACGCAGAGAAGCCAGTTCACTTTTATCTACAAGAAAACTTGCCCCTTTTGGTTGAAACTGTTGCAATCTGATTTTTTTTCTGCCCTGTGCATCAGTAACGTAATCTATACGTTTAGCAGTAAGAGGATCTGATATCGAATCTTTTAATGGGGCAATGTCATGCAAAAATACTTGCAGTAATGAATCAATATTTAACAACGGGTCAAGGTCTGCAATGTCAGTTAATTCAATTTGCATTTTGTTTCCACTATTAAGATTAACAGTAAATTTTCTGTGTAATATTATATTATCAGGAACCTCAAATGCTTTGTCAGATTTATTGTTAAGTTGGGCGCAAAGGCTGCCTGTGATGCTTATAAAAAGCATCAAACAAATTTGTTTTTTCATCTTATTTTAGTTTGGAGAAGTGATTTTGAAAAATGTAAATCCCGTTTTGTTGCCGGGTAATGAAGACCCTGAATAAACCTGTTGATTAATAAAATTTAATTTGAAAGGATGACGTTCATAATGTCGTGCAATGTTTGGTGTTTCTTCAACCGGCTCGCCTAATTCATTAATATGTACAACTTTTAATTTTTTCTTTTCCGGCATAGCCGCCGCAATAATTTCAGCAGTATTTATAACAGCAGGCAACAAAGTTGTTTCGTATTGCAAATTTTTTTGATCATTGATATTTGCCGGTAATATTTCTTCTTTCTTCTGGATAGCAGTTACATTCGTTCGATTACTGCCTGGTAGTGCATGTGGTCTTGTTTTCTTTTTGTCAATTAATGAAGGATAGATAATAACCCCTGTATTTTCTTTTGAAGGTGAAGTTTTCAGAACAGTTACTTCCGGAGATTTGATTTCAGGTAAATTATTTTTAACCAGGTCATTTGGCTTTTTGTTAATAATGTACAACGGCATGATAACCGCAAATAATAAACAGGCAGCCGCAGCCCAATACCACACCGGCTTTATACGCCGGTGTTTTCTACTTAGACGGGTACTTAATTTTTTCCATGCGGCATTTTTATCAATAACAATCTCATTGGACAAACTACCAACATCGTCCAGCTTATTTTTCCAGTGATTACCTGGATTTCTGTTTGACATATCCTGTTCCATTTTGCAATAATTTTTTTTGTAATAATAATTTCGCTTTGCTAAGCTGAGACTTTGAAGTTCCTTCTGCAATACCCATCAAAACTGAAATCTCCTTATGATCCATCCCTTCTATAACATACAAGTTGAACACGGTTCTGTAACCAACAGGCAGTTGAACAATAAGATCGAATATTTCTTTTGCTGATAAATTATTCAGCGCCTCTTCTTCAAGCGGTATATCCTTTGCCTCAGCATCTGTAACTATTGTGAATACATTTTTTTTCCGCAGCAACATCAGGCATTCATTTATCATGATACGTTTCAGCCACGTATACAATGCTGCTTCTCCCTGGTACACAAATGAAGAAATATTTTTAAAGAACTTATAAAAACCATCCAGCAAAACTTCTTCCGCATCTTCACGACTTTTTAAATAACGGCAACAAACCAACATCATTTTATCACTCAACATATCAAACAAACACTTTTGTGCTGCTTCACTTCCCTGCTTTGCTTCCCTTACCAGTTGAGATACATCCATAAAACAACAGCTGTTAATAGTTTATAAAATAGAAATGCAGTTTAAAAACAAAAGGTTGCCTGTAGCCATAAAAATACATGGCGCTGTGTTAGTTATAAACGTGATCAGTAGCCACACCGAGGTGAGTAGCACCATCTTCTATCATTTGCAATACGCAATTGAGCACACCCCCGTAGCGCCGGAATGGTTTGTCTTTGCCTTTGTTGAAGCTGCGCAGGCCGTAGAAGAACCGGAATAATTCATACGTGCCGTCTATGAGATGAACAATCATGGAATAGAGCTGTGATTTAATTACATAGTTCGGCAAATCTAATCACCATTATTTATAGTTACGCACTTGGGCACAAGCGGCGCTTGCGCCAGTGAACCTTTTTTATTTGGAAAGGTGAGGGAGGAACCTTCCGCCAATACAGGGCGAACGCTTTAACATGCTAATTAAGAACTGTCGGGTAAGGGACACCTGCCAGGAAAGGAGATAATATTTCTTTTCTGTTTTACACAACATAGCATAGATAGTCTTGCGTTTTATCATTGAATTATAATTTGTAATTTCATTAAAAGAGCTATTATGAAAGCCATTGAAAACGTTAGCAGTTTTTGATGAGAATGGATATATTATTTTGGATGACATGCCAGACATAAAAAATAAAAAAGCAAAGCTTCTCATTTTGTTTGATGAAGAAGATTTAAAGAATGAATTTTATGATTTGTCTATGCAAGGGTTATCAAAAGCATACTCGACTGATGAACCCGAATACAACCAGTCTTTTGTTAAGGAACCAAACCCTCAGTATAAAAAATGGAGGAAGGTGATATTGTTTTGATTGATCTTCCGCAATCAGGCGGCGGCTCTAAGTTAAGACCAGCGCTGATCTTAAAACAACTTCCTAAATACAATGATTTTTTATAACACCTCAGGGGCTGAAGATCGATTTAAAAATTTGCGTGTCTCCTCTTGTAATTATTTATATTTCCTGGAGGGCTTTAAAGAAGTATGAAATACAGAAACGATTCGAACTGATTTTTTTTTGCGGTTTATTCTATAGATAACAAGAAATGGAAAAATGTTAACTGATGTTTCTTTGTAAGATTTATACCGGGTTGGATATCTGTCAGGATTTTGTTCTATGACACTTAGTTTAGTGGTTACTTCTTGTACAAAACGATCACCAAGAGTTTGTTGTCTTTCTTCATACTAATCCCATGATTGTGCTATTTCTTTTTGTGCTCTTGTAGATAATATAATTGTATAGCCTGGATTATTTGCCATACTTTTTTGAGCGAAGTTTACTTATGGACTGTTCCAACTCTTCTACCGTAAACCCCTTATCAGCGCCGCTTTCTAATGCGTGGTATCTTTTGTCAAGTTCAGTTGTGAATTGTTTGTCCTTCCACCACTCATTCGCTTGCTCAATTTCATTTTCCAGTAAATTATAAATGGCATTGAGTTTCTTGTTATCCGCAACACGGATGTAATCGTATAGCTTATTACGTATTGCTGCATTACTCATGATACTAAATTACAAAAAATTGTTTACTGCAGATTCGCCAACCCGTCGTTGTTGATCTTGTGAGGTAACTGTCCACAGCCGTGTTTCTTTTCCAGGCAACAGGCAGAGCAGAACACGGCAGCACTTCTAAAAGAAAATTTATGATCTTAGTTTCATGGCTGTTAAAACTATGGCTGATTTGCTGAGGGTATGTATTTATTACATTCACTTGCCAGGATTGGCTACCATTATTAGAAATAACAAACAGCTATGATACTGTATACAAATGCCCGTCCGACCAATCATCCGGGCGGAGTTTGATTTCCTTAAAACAAAAGATCATCATGTAAGGGGCTATAGTCCCGATAATTATCGGAATGCCAAACCATTTACATGTTCTTATTGATTTTAGTTCTGCTAAAAGCGTTAATAAAATTATAAGTAATGGCAAAGGATTTATGCCCGTCCGACCGGTCATCCGGGCGGAGCTTATATAATCGTTGAAAGAGTGAAAGAGAGAATAATATAGGTATAGGTATTTTATAATTTCACCCTCGATCCTATTATGCAAACCTTTTCTGATGGCAGGTTAAAATACCTGGTCGCTTTTACTGAGTTTCTACCCATGAAATTGAATATGGACTCACGGAAAGGACTCATGCCGGTGCGTTTGGCTATTACTATCGAATCTCTTCCCAAAAAATAAGTGGCATGTTCCTGATCAATCTCAAGTCCTTTATCTTTTAATAATTGTAATGCCCCGGGCACATCTGTTTTATCAAAGTAGCCATAGTAAATTATCACTTGAGTAATATGCTTATCCAGTTTTTTTATTTCAACATTTTCCAACAGGTCTACGTGGGGCACAGCAATAGATTGAACACATAAAATAATTATCTTCTCATGTAAAACTTTGTTGTGCATTAAATTAAAAACCAATGCTGAAGGAGTACCTGAGGGATCTCTTGCTAAATAGATAGCCGTTCCACTAACAAAATGCTCGACTTGTTTTTGATACGAAATTTGAAACTTCTTCATAGGGTCTATCACTTTCTCAAGTTGAACCCCCATTAATCTTTTGCCCTTGTACCAGGTAATCATTATAAAATAAAATAACGCTGCAACCAGTATCGGAAACCATCCGCCATTTGGGATCTTAGCAATATTGGCAGAAAAAAAAGATAGGTCTATAATTAAAAAAAAGATAGTTAATGATATTGCAGCAGGCAGGCTCCATTTCCATAAATTTCTCATTGCCATAAAAGCAAGTAGTGTAGTAATAACCTCTGTTGTAGTAACGGCTATTCCATAAGCACCGGCAAGATTATCAGAAGTTTTAAAAGAAGCAACAAGGCTTACTGTTGCTAAAAATAACATCCAGTTTAATTGAGGAATATAAATTTGACCTTTCTCATTTTCTGAAGTATGCACAACTTTTAAACGTGGCATAAAGCCTAGTTGAATCGCCTGGTAAGTAACGCTGAACGCACCTGATAAAACTGCCTGCGAAGCAATAACCGTAGCCAAAGCAGCAAGGACAACTAAAGGATACAATGCCCAGGCGGGCGCCAAATAATAAAATGGGTTTGTAATAAATTGATGATTGTTTAATAACAAAGCACCCTGACCAAAATAATTCAATACCAGGCAAGGCAACACAAGAAAAAACCAACCTAAACGAATTGGTTTTTTACCAAAATGCCCCATGTCAGTATAGATCGCTTCGCCACCGGTAACAACTAAAAATACAGCACCTAAAATAATTATGCTACCTAAGCCATGAGTAATAAAAAAATGAAAAGCATAATATGGATTTAAAGTTTGTAAAACAGCCGGATGTTTTGCGATTGCATTTATACCGAGTACAGCGAGTGAAATAAACCAGAGAAATATTATTGGCCCAAAGATCATTCCCACTTTGCCTGTGCCTTTTCTCTGGAAGAAAAAAAGTATGAACAGAATAATGATAGTGAAAGGAATTATAACCGGCTGAAAAAACGGAGTTGCAATTTGCAAACCTTCCAAAGCACTTAACACAGATATGGCAGGAGTGATCATTCCGTCTCCATAAAGTAGTGCCGCACCAAATAAGCCCATTGATAAGATCACGAAAAAAGTGCCGGTTCTTTTTTCAGGCAATACCAGCTTCATCAACGCTAAAATGCCGCCCTCGCCATTATTATCTGCTCTTAAAATAACGGTTAAATATTTCAGGCTTATTACCAGGATCAGCGACCAAAAGATCATTGATAAAATACCATAGATATTTTCATCTGTGATTGGAATGCGGTGGGCGCCTGCAAAGCAAACCCTTATTGCATAAAGCGGACTTGTACCAATATCCCCGAACACAATACCTAATGCGCCAATAGTAAGTTTTAAAAGATTTGATTTTTTATTTGAATTGATATCATTCATTTATGGGGAACCTGTAAGTTCTGCTTTGTTTCCCACAATAAATAAAGTTCGCTTACTGCACTTAAATCCTCAGCCGTGTTTTCTATGACATAGATTGAGGATGGCTTGCTCATCAATTGAAGGTCTGTAATTTAGAATAGCTTTCTACTTCAGCAAATAAATCCTCGTGCCGATCTTTTAAAGTTTTTATCTTTTCGTCTGTAATTATTTGCATGTTAAACCAGTACATGCTGCAGTAGCTGGCTCTCTGCGTACAATATAATTCGCAATTGGATTTCGCTATTTTTTTTCTATGCTGCTTCCATAAAACCATTTCATCTCTTAAGTTAATTATCAGATATGCCGTGTCATACCTTACCTTATTTGAATAATCACATATTTTATCCGCTAAGTTGCCTAATTCGTTTTCCAACTTTATAAATTCCCTTTTTGCCAGAGTAAGCTCCGAGACTTTTTTCCGTTTACTTTTTATTGGGGCTATCAAAGAATCCAAATAAATAGAGGTTATCTCAAGAAATACAATACTATTCTTCAGGTATCTAAGAAGTGTATCTTTTGAAATGCTTATAACAGCATCATGCTCATGACAGATAATATTCCGAAGCCTGTATAATGAATCTATATCTTTTATTATTTCATTGTAGTTCCGTCTCCACCAATTCATTAATGATAGATGAGCATCATACGTAAAGGATGTTTTCAGATGTTTTAAGCTGTTCAAAAAATCAGTATTTATTAAAACGGAAAATACATTGTTGATACGTTCAATCTTTTTAATACTCACCAAATGAGATACCAGTTCGCCAAGGGAGATCTTTTGGGATATTACTTTGTGTATGAAGCTTAGGTCAGGCTTGAAAAGTTTTACTTCATCAAGCATTTCAACCCTCGTGATACCAACGTGATTTTGATCGATAAGCAATGTGATTTGTTCTTTAAAGAATGTTTCAAATGCAGAACAAATGTTAACAGGGATAAGTTGAAATGGAAATAAGTCGTATGAGGATGTAACATTAGCTTTATGTATGGTTTGTTCAAATTCTTTAAGGTCATGAACAATCGATTTAAACTTATTGCTTCTCACTCTTTTTAATTCAATTTCATTAATAATATTTCTTTTCATGTTTTACACAACATAGTATAGATAGTTTTGCTTTTTATCATTGAATTATAATTTGCAATTTCATTAAAAGAGCTATTATGAAAGCCATTGAAACGTCAGCAGTTTTTGATGAGAATGGACATATGATTTTGGATGACATGCCAGACATAAAAAATAAAAAGGTAAAGCTTCTCATTTTGATTGATGAAGAAGATTCAAAGAATGAATTTTATGATTTGTCTATGCAAGGGTTATCAAAAGCATACTCAACCGATGAACCCGAATACAACCAGTCTTTTGTTAAGGAACCAAACCCTGAGTATAAAAAATGAAGGAAGGTGATATTGTTTTGATTGATCTTCCGCAATCAGGCGGCGGCTCTAAGTTAAGACCAGCGCTGATCTTAAAACAACTTCCTAAATACAATGATTTTTTAGTTTGCGGCATCTCCTCACAAATCAATCAGTACATAAAAGATTTTGATGAAATATTAAATGAGCAGGATGTTGACTTCAAACAAACCGGATTGCGAAAAACTTCTGTAATCAGAATATTTTTTCTTGCTATAGTTTCCCCGCAAAATGTTTCAGGTAGTATTGGAAATATTCCAGGTGTATTACTGAAAAACTTGCTTCAGCGATTGGCAAAGTTTCTTACTTCTTGAATCTTTCGGATATCTAATTAAATCCTCAGCCGCGTTGCTACTCAGAGCATGAAGCAAAGCAGAACACGACGGTGCATCTAAAAGAGAATTTATTATGTTAGGTTCATGGCTGTTAAACTACGGTTGATTATGCTGGCAAGCGCTTTTTTGACATATTCAGGAACTTCAATTGGCTTCAGGCGCTGTCGCGGCTTTATAAGTTTTTCAGCAGGAAAATTAAAGAGCCTCAGATCAAAGTTTAGCATAACGTTTAAATGGTTACATAAGATTACACCTCTTGTATTATGTCAAAGCCTTTAAAGCTTCCTGTTATGGCAAGTCCGGTAACTGTTTTTGCTGCTTCCTTAAATTTTAATTTTACGGCCGTTTCATTTATTGTTGCGCCTGAACCAACGGCGTCATCTATTAAAAGTATCGTATTAAACTTACGGGTATCTTTTACAATAATACTTACCTGCGCATTAATTATACGGTCTTCAATTTTGCTTAATGCTTTTTGAGGAACGGGGATTGCACCACTTACCTTTACCAGGTTAATGTGAGGCAAAGGAAGGTTTAAACCCTTTTGTAAAACCTGCATAAATTGAAGATGCCTTTTTATTGTAGGTGGAATAAATCCTACGGCATCAATCTTTTTTTCTTTAATCAGCCTGGCAATCTTTTCCTTAACTATATCAATTATTTCATTCATTAACTTTTTATTCTGCCCCTGCTTGGCAAAATGCAACAACGTACCCAGAACCGTTTTGCCAAATCTTTCAATTGCATAAAAATCGCAGTAAAGCATTTTATCTATACCGATTTTCTCAAACCCCTTTGTATTTTTAATTTTATCTGTACCGTCAATTAAGCCATTGGGTAAAAAATATTGCAGGTATTTTTTTTTTGTCGTAATAAATTCCTTTACAGTTTTTTCAAAAGGAAGTTTCTGCCTTGCACACCAGAACTGCATCGCATCAACTCCTTTCAGTCTTTCACCGGTTTCAGTTATCATTAAAAAATTGTCCTCTAAAAAAGACGTTTCAGCAGGATCAAGTAAATGATCTTTTATTGTATGGGTTGGTGTTTTTTTAAGTTTATAATAAACCTTTGGGGGGCTGCCAATTTTAGCCAGATAATTATCTTCTATCATCTTCTTCACTACCCGGTGAAGCAACTGCCGTGATACATTCAGACTCTCCGATAGTTCGGCTATTGTAGCTTCTGATTGTGCAGATAAATATTCAATAATTTGATTATCAATAGGCATAGTTTACAGTTTACAGTAAACTGTAAACATAATCAAAGTTTTTAATACCACTAAGAATAAGGATAGTGTGGGCAAACTCCGTTGTGCAAGAGGTTAAAACAAATTAAAAACAACTAATTTTTCTACCTGTTTAACGCAGCAGTATCTACTGCCTGGAAAAATTTTGTAAGCTTCCCGTTCTTTACCGTCCATACATGAGTTGCGTTAGCTTTAAAATTATTACCGGTTGCTTTGTTTGTTCCCTGGTAGTAACCGGTCATTACCACTTTATCATCTGCTCCGAATATCTCAGATACTGAAATATTGAAACCATCAAAGGAAACCGGCAGGTTCATGAAAACATTTGTTACAATTGATTCCGCCCCGGTGTAAATGCCGTCGTCTTTTACAAAAGGCATCCCATCACATTCATACCATATAATCGCAGGATCGAATGTCGCTAATGCAGCAGGCACATTACCTGTTGCAAAATTTGCATATACTTCTTTTACTAATTCTACATTGCTCATAATAGTGGTTTAATGATGAAAAGAAATCAATGTATACTATTTCAATTGCAAAACGCTGATTAGTTGTGCAGGCAAACAAGTTGAGATGACTGCCGTAGGTCTGGCTTACTTCTACAGCTATTCGAAGTTGTTAGTAATTCTGATAAAGACAGAGGAAAGATTCACCAGGTATTTGAAAGATCGTTTGATTGTAAGGAAATTACAAGCCAGCATTTTTATTTACAAAAGCTTTCTTACATACCTGCCCCACGTATCGTTCAGGCGGGCACAACAACCCATGCAGTGGCTTTTGGCAACTTGCAGAAAGCCCGGTTAATTATATTCATAGTTCTGCAAAGTATTATGCTGCTGGTGAGCAAGGCATTTACGTCATTAGTGATTAATGAAATTTTATTCTTAAATAAATTGTTAGGGAGCAGTGGAGTAACTCAATCATGTTTTTATTAGAAGCACCGCCGTGTCCTGGGAGGCTTCATGCTATGAGTAAAAAGGTATAGGAAGGAATAAACTTTAAGATTAAAATTTTCGCTACAGATCTGTTATCTCACCGCCGTCACCGCCGTTGTTGGTCTTGTGACCAACAA
>JBDSAQ010000376.1:0-4397 GCA_039922095.1 Ginsengibacter sp.
AAAAAAGAAAAAAATGCCATCATACTTGCTCACTATTACCAGGAACCCGATATTCAGGATGTTGCAGATTTTATTGGGGATAGCCTTGGGCTTGCACAGCAGGCTGAAAAAACGAAGGCTGATGTTATCGTTTTTGCAGGAGTGCATTTTATGGCAGAAACCGCCAAGATATTAAATCCCAATAAAAAAGTCTTATTACCTGATTTAAAAGCCGGTTGTTCATTAAGTGATTCTGCACCACCAGCATTGTTCAAAAAATTCAAGGAACAATATCCCGATCATCTGGTTATTACTTACATAAACTGCTCAGCAGGCATGAAGGCTTTAAGTGATATTATATGTACTTCATCTAATGCTGAAAAAATTATAGAGAGTTTACCTGTTGCTGAAAAAATAATTTTTGCCCCGGATAAAAATCTTGGCGCTTATTTAAAAAAGAAAACAGGGCGGGATATGGTACTCTGGAACGGAGCCTGCATTGTACATGAAATTTTTAGTCTCGAAAAAATTACAAAATTAAAGATCCGTCACCCTAAGGCAAAAGTAATTGCTCATCCTGAATGCGAAGATCCGATTTTAAGGATTGCTGATTTTATAGGGAGTACAACTTCTCTCTTAAAATATACTATGCAGGACGACTCAAAAGAATATATTGTAGCCACCGAAACAGGGATACTTCATCAAATGCAAAAGCAATCGCCTCTTAAAACATTTATTCCAGCCCCCCCGGATAATATCTGTGCTTGTAACGATTGTCCATATATGAAGTTAAATACCCTTGAGAAATTATATTTATGCATGGAATATGAAGCGCCGGAAATTTTAATGGATAGTGAGTTGTTAAGGGCTGCCAGAAACCCAATTGAACGAATGCTGGAAATAAGCCACAGGTATGGTCTATGAATAAAAAACGGATGTGTTATAACATCCGTTTTTTATTATGTGAAAATATTTATTTTTTATTATGAATAGCCTGCGCTGAATCCAAATGCTTTTGTAAAACAGGTAAGGTTTTAGCGGCAAAGTTTTTTATATCACTATCAGTAGAATTTTCAGAGGCTTTTTTAAATTCGGCAACATCTTTTTTATGATCATCGAGCATCATGCTTAAATATGCCTTATCAAAATCTGCTCCTGATTTATTCTTTAGCATGTCAACATGTTTTTGATGATCAGGCATTAAAGAAGAGGGGATAGTAATATTTTTAGACGAGGCAATGCTCTTTAATTCATCATTGGCATTTGAATGATCTGTTACCATCATACTTCCAAAATCTTTTATTCGTTGGCTTTTAGCTTTGTCCTGTGCAACCTTACCAAGCTCAACTTCCATCATTCCGCCACTTCCGGCCTTCATAACAAAATCAGTAGCATCTTTATCCGGCATTTGAGAAGACATTGCTGAAGCTGTATCGGTCATCCGGCTTGCTGTAGTATCCATACTACTTGTGTTGTCAGAAACTACAGAAGAATCTGAAGAAGTTGTTTCTGTTTTTGTAGAGTCATCATTACACGAGTCCAAAATAAAACAAGCGGATACTAATAAAAATGCAAAACTTATCTTTTTCATATTAAAAATTTTTGGTTAAGAAATGTCCCAAACCTTAATCAAATCGCAGGCCATCCTATTTCTAATTTAGGATGATACATGTATGGAAAAAATTCAAACAAGTTGTGGAGTAATTACCACAACAATGGACTGTTATAAAAAATTATGAGAATGCAAGTAATTATGTGAATTTTATATGATCAACTAAGCTTATTTTTTTGAAATGATGTTTCGGCATATTCCTTTTTTAAAAGCAGTTTTTTTTCATAGCATATCAGCTTTTGGGGGCCCACAAGGCCATTTTGGAATGATGATAAAAACATTTGTAGAGCGAAGGAGGGATGTTACTAAAGCAGAATTAATGGAATATATTTCTTTTTGCCAACTATTACCAGGTGCATCTTCTACCCAAACCCTAACTCTTATTGGTTACAAAAGAGGGGGGGTTCCTTTAGCAGTGTTTACCTTAATTATATGGATTTTGCCTGCAACAATTCTAATGGGTGCACTCTCTTTTTTGTTGCATTATTTTGATGAGAAAGGGTTGGATTTAAGTCTTTTTAAATTTGTTCAACCAATGGCAGTAGGCTTTCTGGCATTTGCAGCTCTTAAAGCGTACAAAATTTCTATAAACAATTTTATTACCTATGTGATAATGTGTGTTTCTATCATTATTACATTTGTTTTATTTAAAACGCCCTGGGTTTTTCCAATACTTATTATTTCGGGTGGTATTGTAACTAATTTCAGTAATAAAAGATTTCCGGAAAAAGAGGGTATTAAGCCAAAGCAAATTAAATGGACTAATATCTGGCTTTTTCTATTAATATTTATTATTGCAGGGTTTTTTAGTGAAGTAGCAAGAACTCACCAGTGGAAGGAAAGAAAAGCGTATAATTTGTTTGAAAATTTTTACCGTTTTGGAAGTCTTGTGTTTGGCGGTGGAGATGTACTGATGCCAATGATGTATGAACAGTTTGTTGTTAGAGAAAAAACCAGGTACCTAACAAAAGAAGAATATTTAACAGGTTCTGGAATGGTGAGGGCGATACCTGGCCCCGTGTTTTCAGTAGCTACATATACCGGAGGCATGGCAATGAGATCGGACGGAAAAGGAATGCAGCTATTGGGCTGTGTTATAGGTACTATTGCAATCTTTTTACCAAGTGCGCTTTTGGTTTTATTTTTTTATCCAGTATGGCATAACTTAAAAAAGTATGCAATAGTATACAGAGCTCTCGAAGGTATTAATGCTGTAGTGGTGGGAATAATGTGTTCTGCTTCTTTATATTTACTTAAAGATATTTCAATTACAAGTTTTCAAACGGTAAGTTTTTTCAATATTGGAGTAATTGCCGGAACATTTACGTTATTGCGTTTTACCAAATTACGCTCTCCATATATAGTTTTAGGATGCTTGATTTTAGGATGGATTTTTCATACAGGCATCTTTTTATAATAATGGTTTCGTATAATTTCCTCATTCACAACATCAGGTACAAAAAAACGTATTGATTTTCCATTTCTTATTCTTTCTCTGATCATGGTAGATGATATATCAAGAAGGGGAGCATTTAGTATCTGGATGTTTTGAACAAAAATGTCTTCTATTTCAAAACCCGGCCGTTTATAAACTATTATGGGATAGTTTTTTATTAGCAATTCACCGTTTTTCCACTTATGTATATTTTTAAAACTATCACTTCCAATAATGATCGAAAACGAATGCTGATTATACTTTTCTTCTAAGTAGGTTAATGTATCTATTGTGTACGAAGGTTTTGGTAAAAGGAATTCAATAGTACTGCATTTCAATTTATTTTCTCCTTCAATAGCACTTTGAAGCAAATATTGCCTATGATATTCATTAAGCAACTCCTTCTGTACCTTTAATGGGTTTTGTGGAGAAAGTACAAACCAGAGTTGATCCAAATCTCCAAAACTAATAATATAATTCGCTATTATTAAATGACCAACATGTACTGGATTAAATGAACCAAAAAACAGTCCTATTTTCATATATGATTGATTGACAATTAATTATAGTTCTTGTACTATAATTTTTTCTGCCTCGTTTACTCTTAAGCTCAATAAATACCCTGATACCGTAATGGAAATAGGATCCCCCCACGGAGCCTTTTTTTCAATACAAACTATTTCTCCTGGTAAACATCCCATCTCCATCAATTTAATAATGATTTCATCTTTTTCAAAAGCAATTATCACAGCTTTTTTTCCAACATTGATTTCTGATAATTTCTTGTGCGGCATTCACAAATGTAGATATCGAGTTTATTTTATTGTTACGAATTTTGGAAGTCTGTTAAATCCGTTTTTATGGCAGTTTACTTTCATTACATTCAGAAAAAGGGAAAAATAAATAATATTAGAGAAATGAAACGAATTATAAAGCAACTCGTTGTGGATCAAAATAAAAGTTTGACACGTGTGGATTATATTTTTTGTCCTGATGAATATCTGTTGGATATAAATAAAAAGTTCTTAGGTCAAAATTCCTATACTGATACGATTTCTTTTTCCTTGAATAAGAGAGGTGCCCCCATAATAGGCGAAGTATACATTAGCATGAATCGTGTAAGAGAGAATGCAAAAGAATTTAAAGTTTCTATTAAAAAAGAAACTGCTCGGGTGATTTTTCACAGTGCGTTACATTTGTGCGGATTTAAGGATAAGACCATAAGGCAAAATCAAATAATGCGACAATTAGAGGATAAGTATTTACAGAAATACGTTTCACGTGAAACTCATATTAATATGGATCTCAATAGCATGTTATTTTAGAATGTTTCCCAAATATGATATAATAGTGGTTGGTGCTGGGCATGCA
>JBDSAQ010000377.1:0-4531 GCA_039922095.1 Ginsengibacter sp.
CTATTTGCCTTGAAGAACATATGCTCAAAAAGATGGGAAAGCCCGCTGAATTCAGCGCCTTCAGTATAGGCGCCGTTTTTTACAGCAATCTCAATAGTTGCTAACGGCACCTTGTTATTTTCAATAACCACAACTTCCAATCCATTACTTAATTTTTGCCAAAAATAACCTGCTGGCAAATCTGGTTGTGAAAAGGTAATAACCGGAAGGATAAATAAAACTGCTATCGTAAGTAATTTCATTAATAAAAATTTAGTATCATAAATAAGGGAGCCCGAATGTAAGAACTATTTGTTTTTGCAAAAAAAATTATAGATGAATGGAAAGCTGATAATATTCTTTAACCCTGGTTAAGATATTGTTGCAGTTCGGCATCAGTTTTAATTAATACATCCCTAACCTTACTGCCCTGATTAGGACCTACAACCCCGGCCGCTTCCAATTGATCCATCAAACGGCCTGCACGGTTATAGCCAAGTTTCATACGTCGTTGTAACAAAGAAGTGCTGCCCATCTGGCTCGTTACAATAATTTTAGCTGCATCATCAAATAATGGATCTTTATCACTTAAGTCATAGCCCTTTGCTTCCATTTCTTTTTCATCAATATATTCAGGCAGCAAAAATGGCTGTGGATAACCACGTTGCTGAGCTATGTACTCCGTAATTTTATCCACTTCAGGCGTATCCACAAAGGCGCATTGCAGGCGGGATAATTCACCGTTATAACTTATCAGCATATCTCCTTTGCCTATCAATTGTTCTGCCCCACCAACATCCAAAATCGTACGGCTATCAATCTTGCTGCTAACTTTAAAAGCAATACGTGCCGGGAAGTTTGCTTTAATAGTCCCGGTAATAATATTTACTGACGGACGCTGAGTAGCAATGATCAGGTGTATGCCTACAGCCCTTGCAAGTTGTGCCAGCCGTGCAATGGGCATTTCCACTTCCTTGCCCGCCGTCATAATCAGATCTGCAAATTCATCAATTACCAAAACAATAAATGGTAAAAACTGGTGCCCTTTTTCAGGATTTAATTTTCTGCTTACAAACTTTTCATTGTATTCTTTTATATTACGTGTACCTGCTTCTTTTAAAAGATCATAACGATTATCCATTTCAATGCACAAAGCATTAAGTGTATGAATTACTTTTTTTGTATCAGTTATAATTGCATCTTCTTCACCCGGAAGCTTTGCTAAAAAATGATTTTGTATTATACTATAAATACTTAGCTCAACTTTTTTGGGGTCAACCAAAACAAATTTTAGTTGTGAAGGATGTTTTTTATATAACAACGAAACAAGAATTGCATTTAAGCCTACAGATTTACCTTGCCCTGTTGCGCCAGCCATAAGTAAATGAGGCATGCTTGATAGATCCACAATGAAATTTTCGTTGTCAATTTTTTTACCAATAGCAATGGGTAATGAAAAATTATTATGTTGAAATTTTTCAGAGCTTAGCAATGTTTTCATGCTAACTACAGTCTTACGAACATTCGGTACTTCTATACCAATTGTTCCTTTGCCGGGTATGGGCGCAATAATGCGTATACCAAGCGCAGCAAGACTTAGAGCAATATCATCTTCAAGATTTTTAATTCGTGAAATACGTACACCCGCAGCCGGCACAATTTCATATAAGGTAACAGTAGGGCCTACTGTGGCATAAATTTTCTGTATTTCAATATCATAATTTTTCAGCGTATTGATGATCTGATTTTTATTTGTTTCCAGTTCAGCAGGGTCCTGAACAATTTGTTCGCTGCCATGTGTTTCCAGCAGGTCAAGCTTTGGATATTTGTAATCTTTTAAATCAAGCACGGGATCATATGGAGCCTGTGCTTTTACTTTTTCATTGGTCCATTGGCTGGCATCATCCTGTAATACTTCCACCGGAGATTTTATTTGCAGCGCAACACCATTACCTGCACTTATTTTAGAAGAAGTGAGATTAGTGTTTTCAGATAGCTCTTCAATTTTATCAGATGGGAAAACAGGTTCTTCTTTATTTATCTTATCATCTTCCGGCTGTCTTTCTATAATCTGAAGATCATGATTAAGTGCCGGGTTTTCCTGCGGGGGAATAGCAGTTAGAGCCGGAATGTATTTATCCTGTCCATTTGAAGGTGTGGCAATTTCCCCTGTAGTATTATCAATAATTTGCTCATCATCGTTATAGCGGCTTGTGCCAATAACATCATTCGTTTTATTTTTTGAAAATGCACCAAAAACAGGGTTGAACCGCCATATGATATAACTTAATCCTGCTACGAGTAAAAGCGCTGCTGTACCTACTTTGCCTATAACCTGCACCAGCCAGTTATTGCTCATATCTCCAACAGCTCCTCCCCACGGAAAGGGATTCCCTTTTGTAACATAAGAAGCTGCAACACTTATTATAAGCAAGCCAACAAGTACATACTTAACATTGCGGCTCACAGAAAAAATTCTTCTTCCAAAAAATAAATTAACACCGATAATAAAAAAGAAAGTGCAAAATAAAAATGATGCAACACCAAATCCTCTTCTAAAGAAAAGATCAGCAAAGTAAGCTCCTGCCGCTCCAAGCATATTAGCTACAGGTTGCTCATGGCTGGGTAATAAAATTTTTGCACCCTGAAAAACTTTGGACTGATCTTCCTGCCAGGTAAATAAATAAGAAGCAAAAGCTACAAAAAGAAGAAATGTGATAAGTAAAAAAAAAGTACCTGCAATTTTATGTGTGCGTTCATCTTTCCATAATTCTTTGGCCACAACCTTTTCAACGGTTTCAGGTTGCATTTTTGAGGGATCAGGAATTTTTGATTTCTTGTTTTTACCGGTAGCCATGCTGTAACAAAGATATATAAAAGGGCAAGTTTATAAATTGTGAAAGTTGTTTTGTTTTACCACAGCAGGATCAATAGTTACAGGGGAATAAAAAGATAAATACAAATTGAAGCAGAAGTATTGCCTTACTTTAATTAATCATTGAATGATGCATGCTTTTTTTATACAAGTAATTACAAATAGCTCAAAAAATATTGTCAGAAATTAATTATTACGAGGCATTACTTTAAGGAACGGTTAGGCCTAAAACTGACTGTGATGATAGTTTAGTGTTATTGTGGACTTTCTGTTAATACACAAAACTTTTGCTGAAAGGTCAATGAGTTTTCATACAACATCTCTATAAAATCTTTCCCATACTTTGAATAATAAGGCATAAAATTTTCTGCCCGTTCCTGCAATTCTTCATTGGGGAATAGTATGGATTTAATTTTTTTTATTTGTCTTTGCCGGGCCTCAAATTTTCTCTTTTCAGCTTTGATCATTTTATGTTCAAGAACCTCTATATTTTTTAAAGTCTTTGTCAATAATGCTTCAGTGTGATCTTTAAGAGTCTTGTCAATTTCCTGAGTCGTTTTTTTTATTTCTTCAAACACTTCTCTTATTTGTTGCTTCTCTAATGTTAGATAAAGCTGGTGTGTACTTTCTTTTTTTACCAGTTCATTTATTAGCGTATGCTCATCCCTGAATAAACTATTTTCTTCAAGTTGTAATTTCTCACACAACCGTTTTGTTTTTTTATCAATGAGCAGTAAAGAATTTCTTAAGATTAAAACAGGGTAAGGAACTTTATAATGCCGGAAAAGATCTTTTAGCTCAAGCCAGTAAGCCAATTCCCCACCACCACCAACAAAAGCAAGATTGGGTAAAATAATTTCCTGGTATAACCCTCTTAAAATAACATTAGGGCTAAAACGCTCAGGATATTTTTGAAGTTCTGTTTTTATTTCTTCAGCAGTAAAATGTATATCGGTGTCTTCTACATAATAAATATCCTTTTTCTTAATTAACCTGTTTCTTATATTATCTTTTAAATAGAACAAATTTATTTCCCTCGGCTGCGCCTGAACTTTGTAATTAGTACTTAAATGCTTTGATGTTTTCTCTACAATTTCAGATGGTGTATTATTAAAAATATCATCCTGAAAAATTGACAACATAGATCTCTTTAAACCGGCATTGTCCGGAAGTAATATAATAACCCCATACTCCTGAAATAAACTATTTATTAATTTAAAAGTAGCTTGCTGAATACTTGTGCCTTTTGTATAACAGCTTATTAGAAGTTGTATTAATTCTTCTCCAAAGGGTAAAACAGACAGTTGTCCGCTGATCTCATTTAAAAGCTTTACCAAATATCCATCTACCAGCATTTTGCCAACTGCGCCTGTTTGGTTTGTTTTCCATTCATATTTTTGCCCGCTTATAAACACATGCCCCAACTCTTCAAGATCAGCATCTTCACTACCCATGTAAAACACAGGCACAAAATTATTCCCAGGAAGATGTGTGTTTAAATACTCAGCTAATTTAACTGTATGAAGTATTTTATAAATGAAATATAAATGCCCGGTAAAAATATTGGGCTGATGTGCAGTGCAAATGGTAAATGTATTTTCATTAGCCAGCAACGATAAATTAGTTTGCTGCTTTTCTGTAAGGCGGATATTTTTGTACTGTTCCTTCAACACATCT
>JBDSAQ010000378.1:0-24575 GCA_039922095.1 Ginsengibacter sp.
AACTCCAGCAAATGCAATTTGAGAAAGTTCATTCATTTATCATAAACAAATTAGAAAAAGAATTACCAAAATATCTTACTTATCATAATGCTCATCATACCAAAGAAGTTTTGCATAATGCCCGTCACATTGGTGCTGCAGAAAATCTTTCGGAAGATGATATGGCTATCTTACTTACAGCTGCATTATTTCATGATACAGGTTTTTTAGAAACTTATAAAGACCATGAAGAATTTTCATGCATCGTAGCAAGAAAATATCTTCCTCAATATGAGTATAGTGAGGAAGATATTGAGAGGGTTTGCACACTTATTATGGCCACCAAAATTCCTCAGCAGGCGCATAATAAACTCGCTGAAATATTATGCGATGCAGACCTGGCTTATATAGGCACTGAGAAATATTTTTCTGTATCGAAAAAATTATACAGGGAATTGAAAAACCTGGTATTAATAAAAAATAATGAGGAATGGGTAAAGTACCAAACTGAATTTCTTGAATCTCATAGCTTTTTTACTCAAACTGCTGCTAAAGAACATGATTTTAGAAAGGAACAAAATCTTTTTATAATCAGAACAAAAGCACATGATGAATCAAAGAGAAAACATGTGCACTTTAATTTTGCATTTTTAGTTGATATTATTTATATAATCATAGGTGTAGTTACAGCGGCATTTGCTCTTCAAAGTTTTTTAGTTCCCAATAAGTTTTTTGATGGCGGCATGACGGGCATTTCATTGCTGGTACATGAACTATATCATTTTAACCTTGCCTATGTTATATTGCTGGCTAACCTTCCCTTTATAATTTTATCAATGTATGTGCTTAACTACAGTTTCGCTATAAAAACATTTGTTTGTATAGTGCTGCTTGGGGTCTGCCTTATATATGTACCTTATCCTGTAATTACTTCGGATAAACTACTGGTATCAATTTTTGGCGGATTTTTTTTAGGAGTAGGTATTGGGTTAACTATGCGTGCAGGTTGTGCGGTAGATGGTATTGAAGTTCTGGCCTTGTATACATGGAGACGTACAAGCTTTACTATTAGTGAGATAATTCTTGCATTGAACCTTCTTATATTCAGCATTGCAGCTTTTGAATTTGGTATTCAAACAGCGCTTTATTCTATGCTTACCTATTTTACAGCATCTAAAACAGTTGATTATGTTGTTGAAGGTATTGAAGCTTACACAGGCGTTACCATTATCTCGTCAAAAAGTGAAATAATAAAATACAGACTGGTGAATGAACTAGGCCGGGGCATAACTATTTATAAAGGAGAGAGAGGATTTTTACCGGGAAATTTTGAGGTACACGAAAATTGCGATATAATTTTTACTGTAATTACAAGACTGGAATTACGTAAATTAAGAAACCTTGTAAGCGCCATTGACCCCAAGGCTTTTGTTTTTGCCAGTACTATAAGAGAAGCTTCCGGTGGAATTATAAAGCGGAGACACATTAATTAACGGGGAGAGCAAAACCCGGTGTTGTCTTGCTGGTATATGTTATCTTGTCGCATTACGCATATCCACTACCTCACCTCCCTCAATTCCTCCCACCTTGATGTATACCTTGGCGAACGCAGCTCACGCCTCATTTTCCAGTCACGGGTAAGCCCTGAAGAAGCAAACTTTACCACATCATCTCTCAGGCTAAAATTTAGATTATCAACAGCACTCATTAGGTATCTTTTCTTATTATCTGAAGCCGGCACAAATAAATTACTTTGTATTGATTTATCAGGAACAAGACCGCTTAACATTACGCCTGCTTTTTTATATTCTTTTCCATACTTAAAAATTTGATCTGCCATTTGCATAGCTGGTGTAATAAGTTCACTGGTTACAGAAGTGGCAAAAGGCAAAACCGTATAGGCGCTTATAGTAGCACCATGACTAAAATTTACTGAATGACTTTGCTCTTTGGCAACTACAAATACACTTATAACCGAGGCTGCGCAATTCTGTCTTCTTAGTTTTTCTGCAGCCCTTGCAGTGTAGGTGGCAATGGCTTCTTTAATGTCTTTTAGTTCCGTTGCGTTAATACCAAACATACGTGTGGTGGCAATCATTTTTTTAGTGTCTAAAGGATCTTCCATAGTTATGCAGGGTATACCTTTTAATTCCCTGATAAGTCTTACACCTACTACCCCGCCCAAATATTTATGTGCCCATTCTTCCGGCATATTACTAAGCTCCCAGGCGCTGGTAATTCCCCAATTGATAAGCTTTTCAGCATAAGCGCTTCCTACCCCCCATATTCCGTTTACACGGGTTTTTTTCAGCACATCTCTTATATCATCCGCATCCATTAAAGTATTTACACATTTGGTGGCAGCTTTATTTTTTTTAGCAATGTGATTAGCAATTTTTGCAAGTGTTTTTGTAGGAGCCACACCAACAGAAACTGAAATGCCCGTCCATTGCTCTACCGTTTTCCTGATGTGTAACGCATACTCCGCAAGATGTTCGGTATTGATCATGCTTATATCTAAAAACGCTTCATCCACTGAATAGACCTCTACTTTTTTTTCGCCAACCAAAGCTCTCAATGTTTGCATTACCCTGTGGCTCATATCGCCATACAAATTATAGTTGGATGAAAATGTTGCCACGTCATATTTTTCAATCATAGGCTTTGCTAAAAAATATGGTCCGGCCATTTTTACACCAAGCTCTTTTGCTTCATCGCTTCTTGAAATTATACAGCCATCGTTATTACTTAATACAACAACGGGCTTTTTCATTAGCTCAGGACGAAAAAGTCTTTCACATGAACAGTAGAAGCTATTGCAATCAACAATAGCAAAAGCCCCCCTAACCCCCTGAAGGGGGAATTTCTGAGCCATCATGTTTAATTGATTGGTAGTTATCATAAACTCTTATTGGCGGACCTCATCCCAACCCTTCTCCAAAGGAGAAGGGCAAAGTCCTCTCCTATGGAGAGGATTTAGGTGAGGTGTGTCTCTACGGGGTATGAATAACATACGTAACCACTCCCCAAATGGAAAATTCTTCACAGGTTTCATCAATATTTATAGGAGATAATTTATTTGACTCCGCTAACAGCCGGATACTTTTATTGTTCCTTTCCAGGCGGCGTATCAGCATTTCACCATTTAAAACAGCAATAACTACTTTGCCGGTTATTGCCTTTACAGATCGGTCAACAATTACTACATCGTTCTTATAAATGCCGGCTTCTTTCATAGCATCGCTGCTTACTCTCATAAAAAATGTTGCCGGTTTATTGCTGATCAGTTGTTCGTTAAGGTCAATTCCTCTTTCCATATAATCATCAGCGGCGGCCCCAAAGCCTGTTGCATTAGCTGAAGGTATATCCCATTGGCTTAACTTTTTGCTGCCATGGTATGTTGCGGTAAAAATTCTTTCAGTATCCATATAATAAGTTTGGTTGATTACTAAATTATTTAGTAAATTTATACTAAAATAAATAGTATTCAAATTTTTAAGTTTAAAAAATTTCAACTATGGATACAAGATCATTAATACGAATGCCAGGTTACAGGTATAACGAATATCTTTTAGTATTAAGCCCTCATGAAGAACTCTGGAATAAGATAATGAAAGTGAAAGAAGAGTTCGCCGAAAAATATAAATCAGAACATGCCAGGTGGGGCAAACCACATGTAACTCTTGTCAACTTTATCCAGTTTGAAATGATGGAAGAGAGATTGACCAACAGACTTAAAACAATAGCAATGGGTTATCATCCTTTTAAAGTTGAATTAAAAGATTATGGAAGTTTCCCCAGTCACACCATATTTATAAATGTTGATACACAACTGCAGGTTAAAAACCTGGTAAAACAATTAAGACCAGCGCAGCAGCTAATGACATTGAATAAAGATAATAAGCCCCATTTCATTGACACACCTCACCTGACTATTGCAAGAAAATTAGTGCCCTGGCAATATGAAAAAGCATGGCTTGAATACAGCAACAAGCATTTTACAGGTAAGTTCATTGCCGATGCCATGCTCTTATTAAAGCGGCCGGTTGACGAAAAAAAATATCAAATCGTTACGCGGCTTGAGTTCCAAAATTTACCGGTGTCTACAAAGCAGGGTGAGTTATTTATGTAACCAGCAGTTGAAGTTTCAGTCATCATCGTTGTGTCACCCGATAGCTATCGGGTCCCTTGTACGTCCGGTACTTTATTCAGCAGATTATGGAGAGTGATGGTTTCAATTATTCCATTAAAATATTTATATGTCAACCCAACTAAAACAAGATCATTATAAAGTAAAACCCAAAGATCATGAAACAAAAGTCTCCCTTCCCGGGGGAGATTTCGAGGGGGCTTCTTCTCCTTACATCGCCGGGCGTGGTGCCCAGTTCAATACAAAAAACCGGTTCTTAAAAAATGAAAAACCAAAAGAACATGTAGAAGCTATTGATGATTGGGAAGAAGCTTTGTTGCCAACCCAATACCTGGAACTGGACTCAAAAACTATTGTAAATAAAGTAGAAAGCAAAGATGTGGGCATGAGCTACAGTATGAATCCTTATGCCGGTTGTGAACATGGATGTATCTATTGCTATGCCCGTAATGTGCATGAATACTGGGGTTACAGCGCCGGCCTTGATTTTGAGCAAAAGATCCTCATCAAAAAAAATGCACCGCAACTTCTTCGTAAATTCTTAATGCATCCAAAATGGGATGCCACACCTATCATGCTCAGCGGCAATACAGATTGTTACCAGCCTGCTGAACAAAAATACAGGTTGACAAGGCAGATGCTTGAAATATGTAACGAGTTCAATCAATCAGTTGGCATTCTCACAAAAAATTCGTGGATATTAAAAGATAAAGATGTGCTGCAGGATATGGCGAAGAAAAGAATTGTTTCCGCCATGGTTTCCATCACCTCCTTTAATGAAGATCTGCGGAGAGTTATGGAACCACGAACTACCACTGCAAAACAAAAATTAAAAGTGATCAATGAATTAAGCAGTGCGGGCGTGCGCATGGGGATTATGATGGGGCCAATGATACCGGGGTTAAATGAACACGAAATGCAGCGCATTATGAAAGCCGCTGCCGATAACGGCGCCACCTTTACTGCTTATACTTTTATACGCCTGAATGGTGCGATCAAATTTTTATTTCACGACTGGTTATACAAAAACTTCCCTGACCGGGCAGATAAAGTGTGGCACCTGATTGAGCAAAGCCATGATGGGCAGGTGAATGATACACGGTGGGGCGTACGTATGCGTGGCGAAGGGAACATTGCACAGATGGTAGCGCAGCAGTATAAAAAATATGGCAAGCTCTACAAGATGAATGCAGAAGAGTGGAGCTTAGATACAAATATTTTTAGAAGGCCGGGAGAGCAGGGGAGATTGTTTTAGTGGAGATATATCTATCTTAGTTTGAAATTAGTTTCAAAAGTTTATCATGCCATATAAAGATTTACATGAAGATCCATTTGACGAAAGCACGATTGCTAAGCTTGAAATATTTGAAGATTATGCTCAGGCATGGATACCAACATTTGTAATGCAGGGAATTCCGACCATTTGCATTTTTGACTTCTTCGCAGGAACCGGCTACGATAAGAACGGAGTACCAGGAAGCCCAATTCGTATTCTGGAAAAAATAAAAGAGCAAATCGGTCACATCTTTCAGAAGAATGTAAAAATCAAAGTTTACTTAAACGAGTTTGAACCTAATAAAAAGGAGCAGAAAAAATTTCAACTTCTTCAAACAGCATGTAACGATTTCCTTGAAATAAATAAAGATGTAAAGAGAGCCATTGAAAAACCAAATTACTTCAACGAGGACTTTGAAACCTTGTTTCCCAAACTCATTCCGGAAATAAAACAATGTCCTTCTCTTGTCTATCTAGACCAAAACGGAATTAAATTTTTATCCGACAAGTATCTTTTAGAACTTGAAAAGACAAGGCAAACTGATTTTCTTTATTTTGTTTCTGCTTCTTATTTTTGGCGGTTTGGCGACAGCAAAGAGTTCAAAGAACACTTGGACATCGACATGGCAACAGCTAAGAAAGACCCGTATAAATTCATTCACCGAAATATTATCGAGCAATTAAGAAAGAAACTTCCAAGCAATACAAAAGTTAAGTTGTATCCTTTCTCGCTTAAAAAAGGAGCAAATATTCACGGAATAATTTTCGGCGCATCTCATCCAAAAGCAGTTGACAAGTTTTTATCAATTGCATGGAAGCGAAATGAAACTAACGGACAAGCTAACTTTGACATTGATGATGATTCAAAGAAATCTCAACTTGATATGTTCAGCGGTAAGAAGCTTACCAAGATTGAAGAGTTCCAAGAAAATTTAAGAGCAAAAGTTTTATCCAAAGAAATCAAAAACAACTTTGATGCTCTGCACTTTGTTCATGACGAAGGACACATCGGTAATCATGCTGCCGAATGTTTGCGGAAAATGAAAAAAGATGGAAAGATTACTTACGATGGAACTTCACCTTTAATAACCTACGACAATGTTTACAAGAATAAGAAGAAAGTAGAATATAAATTTTTAAAAAAATAATCATGGCACAATCAAGCATTGAATGGACAGAGATGACATGGAACCCGACAACAGGCTGTGACAAGATTTCAGCAGGTTGTAAATTTTGCTATGCAGAAGTAATGGCAAAAAGATTAAAGGCTATGGGGATAGAAAAATATAAAAATGGGTTTGAGCTAACCATACACGAAAATGAATTAGAAACACCCTACGAGTGGAAAAAACCGAAAATCGTTTTCGTAAATTCCATGAGTGATTTATTTCATAAAGATGTTCCTATAGAATTTATACAAAAAGTTTTCAAGGTGATGAAAGAAAACCCGCAGCATGTTTTCCAAATACTTACAAAAAGGGCTGATGTTTTATTGTATTACGATAAAGAAGGTTGGCTGGAATGGACACACAATATATGGATGGGGGTTTCTGTAGAAGACGAAAAGAGAATGAATCGAATTGACTTACTTAGGCAAACAAAAGCCCGAACAAAATTTTTAAGTTGCGAACCACTAATAAGCGAATTACCAAACATGAAACTGAAAGGAATTGATTGGGTAATTGTAGGAGGTGAAAGTGGAAGAACACCACGACCAATGGAAAAAAAATGGGTGATGGATATTAAAGCACAATGCAAAAAAGCGGATGTTGCTTTTTTCTTTAAACAATGGGGAGGAACTAACAAAAAGAAAAGTGGTCGTTTGCTTAACGGAAAAATTTATAGTGAAATGCCATCGGCTGAATGACCTCAACTGACAAATATCTAAGAAACCTTTTATCATCTCTTAATGGTGATGCTTTTACTCACTTTATTTATGAAATGTGGAAGGTTAATAATGTTGATTCAGAAACAAAGGTGATTCAATTATTTAAAAAAGCGAAGCTGGGAAAGGGTGTTTTAGAACAGAAAGAAATTCATTGGGATACTCCCAATAAAGCAAAATCACATCAAACAGCTTCTTTAATTATACCGTTTTCCCAACCTGTTGATTTATTGTTGTCGGAGAAAAGTTTTAAACTTTTCCTTGAACGAGAAAATACAATTATTAAAAAGTATGACAAAGAAATAAGAAAAAGAGTCAAAGAATGGTATTGGCCAAATGATGGGGAATTTAATATTCCATCTATAATGTTTGTATCTAATATTGAGGGATTAGAAAAGGAAACATATTTTGATAATATTCTTCCCAAGTTAGGAGAATTGTTAGAACCATACGAGTATTTCTCTGATGTTGGAATTGGAACTTATGATAGTTTCATAGACCGTGTTCCGGAAAAAACGAAAACTGTATTAAAAAGTTTATTTATTAGTTATCCCAGGGAAACGTCTTTAGTTTTCAAAAATGGAGCAATCGGCCTTGAACAACATTTAGTAGAAAATTATTTACGGTCAGGTGTATTAACGCATAGTTTTATGCCATGCGATACGGTTATTTCTGCATTGCCAATATTCAATATTGAAGTGTTTAAGGAATTCGAAAACATTATTAATAGAAAATTTAAAGAGGATGAGCTTGAAAAATTTCTCAGCAAATATTTTCAACAAATATTTGGATCTCATTACGAAAGAATTGAAACACAACTTTGGTTACGGTTTCCCGAGTTGGATATTAATCGTAAAGAACGCAAATTGGATATTTTTTTAAGAAATGCTGTTGAAAGAGATTGGGAATTGATAGAATTAAAAGCAACCGGCAAAATAGTTACTAACTATAGAGATGTTCCAACGTTATCTGCAAGAATTACTGGTGCAATTAGTCAACTAAGAAACTATGAAAGAATATTACAACAAGACAGCGTTAAGAAAAAAATGCAGCAACAAGGAATTGAATATTACGAACCACAGTTAAGGCTTGTAGTCGGCGGTAAACCTGAAATTCCAACTGAACAATGGCGTAGAATTAAAATGGAAAATGAGAAAGGATTGAAGATAACAACTTGTGAAGACCTTATAGAAGAAATGAAATACAGATATTCTGATTTTGTATCACTTATTAATATTGAAAATAAATAAGGTTTAGACGCAAATATTATTAGAGTTAAGAATTTTATCTTCTTTAAACAATGGGGAGGGATAAATAAAAAGAAAGCAGGAAGAGAATTAGCCGGTATGACTTATAAATGAAATGCCGGTAAGAGAAATCATTCTTGCATAAATTTTAATCCTCTGAAACCACTGCTTTTACTGGCCTTCCAGCAGATTGAAAAAATATTTTTAAAATTAGTTTGAGAAATATAGGAACTATCAAAAAATTATTTTCATCTTTGCACCGCAAAATAAAAATAAACATGTTACGCAATCAGCTACATATCGAAACAAAAAAATGGTTTAGTCCAATAGGGGATTATACTGTTTGCGGTGCATGTAAAAATGTTAGTTAAAAAAAATAAACTCAACATATTGAAAGCCCCGCAAAAAAAAATTGCGGGGCTTTTTCTTTAAATCAATTTGATGCCGCCTGTAAAAAAATTACAATGCTGCATCTGTAAAAACCAAAAAATAGATGACATTATCACTGATACATAATAACCCTGAATGGTGCAGATCAATGCAGGAAAGTTTCCGATTTGGTTTTGTACAGGGTAATCTTGACAGACATAAACGACCGTGGTATATTCTCACTCATTCCAGGTAATTGGAATTGGAGAATTGCAAAGCCCGGTCGCATAAGTGACCGGGTTTTTGTTTTCAATTATCAAAGGAGGTAAGCATGTATAGATTCGGGGCCCTGCTCCTCTTATTAAATTTTGGTCTGTTCGTCTAACCGGCAAGGACGCAAGATTTTCTTTCTTGTAATACGGGGTTCGAATCCCGTACAGTTTACAAGGTTCGTTGGTGTAAAGGCTAACATCACAGATTGTAGATCTGTTACTATGGGTTCCATTCCCGTACAAACCGCATGCAGGCTTGTAGCCCAATGGAAGAGGCAATAGTTTCAGAAACCATTATGTGTCGGTTCGAATCCGATCAGGCCCACGGTTAATGCCAGGTAGTGTAATAGGCAACACATCAGAGTTTGAATCTGATATTCTCAGTTCGAATCTGAGTCTGGTGACAGATATGTTGGCTTTAGCTTAACAGGTAAAGCATCACACTGTGAATGTGAAGAACAGGGTTCGGGTTCCGGAGCTAACCAAAGAATTTATTGGTTTATAGTTTAAAGGATAAGAATACTGCGCTACGAACGCAGAGATGAAAGTTCGAATCTTTCTAAACCAACGATGATCATACTGTGGTTTGGTGTAATGGTAAACACGCCGGTCTCATAAGCCGGAGGATACAAGTTCGAATCTTGTAGCCGCAACAAAATTGGTTCGTAACTCAATTGGGCAGAGTACCGGTCTTTTACACCGGGAGTTGAGAGTTCGAGTCTCTCCGGGCCAACAACGAAGAAGCATGGAAACATAGTTCAATGGCAGAACGGTTGGTTGTTAACCATCAAATGAATGTTCAATCCATTCTGTTTCCGCGAACAAATTAAGGACGAATAGCTCCAAAGGCAGAGCATTGCGTTGAAGCCGCAAGGATATAGGTTCGAATCCTGTTTCGTCCACTAAAAATAAATTCAAAAATGAAAAAGAGTTCACGATTCATAATAAAAGAAGAAATGGTGCAATGGCACCTAAGTTTTCGAACGCAACAAATGAAATCATTATGGACACAAAACTTATTCAACAGTACGGGGAAGATATTCTCTGCTATAGATTACGTACTGCAACACAAAAGAAACGTATGCAGTATGAAGATTTTAATAAGCGACTAATACAATTGCATAAAGAAGAGATATCATTGTATCAACACCAAAGTAATTTAGGATGGGAGCCTTTATATTCACCTGTTCAAAAAGGATGGAAACGATTTTTTGTATTGGGTGATGATGTGTCAAGAAGCAAGCATGCTGAATTCTTTCAAAACATACTTAATAAAATCAATACTTATGGCTGGAGCCATCGTAAAGATTTTATGATAAAGAAAAGAAGCTTTGGCAGAAAAAAATATGCAGTTAAACCACAAAAGCTTTTAGAACCATCAGAGCTACATTTTGCAAAGCTTGATTTCAATGACAGGGAAAAACAAATGTTCCATGAAGAATTTAATTATGAGAAATGGAATAAAGGTTTTGTAAAGAAATATGTTTTTAGTGAGCAGTGGAGGTTCGTACTCAGGGTAAAACCAAATGTGATCACCAAAGTAAAAAAAAGAGATGAAGTAATTGAATCAAGACTAAAATGGATAGACAATTATTTGGAAAGAAATGATTACAGAAAAAAACAAAACTGGTTGTTGCATGGACATTATCAATGGATTGGAAGGAAAGGATTTGAAAAGTATAATGAAGAAAATCCTTTGGAGAATAAGCCTATTGAAAGAATATTAGATGAAATAATAGTTCTTTAAAATATTGTTGATGCAATTGCATCAACACAAAAGCTTGCTTGACGGCAAGACTGGTATAGACCTGTTGCGAGCAAACCAGGTTTATGTTTTAAGAGCATAACAGTGCAGACGTAGTAACTATCTGTATGCTATTGTAAACAATTGGATATGCCAGCAGTAACCTGTGGGTCAGAGGTTCGATTCCTCTTCGGATCATGTGTCCGGTAACTCAATGGTAGAGTAACAGACAATGTGGGTTCAAATCCCACTCCTTACCTAAAAGTAAGGATGGCGAAATGGTAAACGCAAAGCACCGAGGATGCTTAAACTAAGAAGTACATCGCTTCTATAAAAATGGTGAAAGAAATAAAAGTTGGTGTTGCTTGCCTGATAACCTCAAGATCCTATTAGGTCTTCATAAGTCTCCCCTTTAGGGGGGGATTTAGAGGGGTTTCAATCTGCTAAACACCTGCAAACAGATGTATAAGTTATTATTGTTTGCATCGCTTAGTCAATGTTTGATTGTTGAAATGTTTCAATAAAAAATGCTGAATAACTGTTACAGAAAATTTAAAATGAAATCTGTTTCCGTGAATATCAGATGGCGGGCAATACTGGCTTTTTTAAAAGAAGGCTAAATGCTGATTAGTGATTTGTAAAAATTTTAAAACTAAAGAACATGAAATGGATCAAAGTAAATGCCTACCAGGTTGGTTTGGTATTTAAAAATGGAGAGTACAAAGAAATGTTGCTGGCTGGCAGTTACTGGTTCTGGAGCAACGAGATCGTTTACGTCTACGAGGTAACCAAACCTTTCATCGCACCAGTTGAATTGAACATCCTGTTGCAGGATGAGCAACTTGCGCAGGCATTGTACATCATCGAAGTTAAAGACAACGAGATCGTATTGCAGTACGAGAATGGTTTACTGAAACAGGTATTAACTGCCGGTCGTTATACTTTTTGGAAAACCGTTATCAACTATGATTTCATTCGTGCAGACATCAGCAAGATTGAGATCACTGAGAACATTGACCGTGCTGTGCTGATGAGCAAATTGTTGATTCCTTACGTGCGTACTATAACTGTGGAGAGCTATGAAAAGGCGGTGTTATTTGTAGATGGTAAATATGTGAAGGTGCTTGATAGCGGTGTGTACAATTGGTGGAAGAACAACATGGCGATTCATGTGAGTCGTGTGGATACCCGCCAGCAACAGTTGGAGATCAATGGACAGGAAATTCTGACCAAAGACAAAGCGGCTTTGCGTATCAATGCATGGGCGCAATACAAAGTAGCTGATATTGAAAAGGCAGTGTTGGCAAACAAAGAATACGACAAGCAATTGTATGTAAACTTTCAACTGGCATTGCGTGAATACATCAGTGCTTATGGCTTCGATGAATTGCTGGAGAAAAAAGAAAGCATCGCTCCATTCATTTTGCAAAGCGTAAAACAAAAGGCTGAAGCATTGGGTGTGGAAGTAAATAGTTTCGGTATCCGCGACATTATCTTGCCCGGCGATGTGAAAGAGATCATGAACCAGGTATTGATTGCTGAGAAAAAAGCGCAGGCCAACATCATCATGCGTCGTGAAGAAACTGCAAGTACCCGTAGTTTGCTGAACACTGCAAAACTGATGGAGGACAATGCAATGCTGTTCAAGTTGAAGGAAATGGAATACGTGGAAAAGATTGCAGACAAGATCAACAGCATCAGTTTAGGGAGTAATGGTGTATTGATGGATCAATTAAAACAGATCTTTGTGAAGCAGTAAGAGGGATTAACATCCGGCATCTATAAATGTCGGATGTTTTTATTTTTAGGAGAGTACACTGAAATCTTCTTATTTCCATATCCCCTTCAATTTGGCCGCACTTAATTTCTTAATCACAAAGTCTTTAGTTGAATGAAGAACTATTTTGTCATAGGGCTTATCAGGAAAGAAGATCTCTGTCATCACCGTTAAACCTTTGTCGGCAAAAAATTCTATAGAAGTATTATCGCTAATCATTGTAAAATTTAAGTCCTGCGCAGGTGTAAGGCGTGGGGCGTAATGAAAGTTGGCAAATTCTTTTTCAAAGCTGGTATTGCCGGAAGCCGATCTGTCTGCATAAAAATAATTGGCTTCTTTGTTATACCCGATAACCATTTTTTCTCCCCGGTCGTTTGAAAGTGTAACAGAAAATGTTTGAATTTTATCAGTAGTGAAATTTATTTTAACCGGCCCTGTAAGCTTGCCCATTTTTTTTGTAAAGTCATAATCTGGCGCCACTATATTTTCTTCAACTATTTCTTTATCGTTTATTTTATTCAGCTCTGACACGGGCTGGGAGGTGAGCAAATATTTATCTCCAATTTTATCAATACCTAAATCCCTCGCAATAGTCATTGAACTTCTCCACTTATTTGTCGGTACCAGTTTACCATATTGCCAGTTGCTCATCCATCCTATAAATATTTTCCGGTTGTCCACCGCTGGCCAGGTTACTCCGGCGTAATCGTCAGTTCCATAGTCCAGCCATCTTACATCTTTTTGGTCTGATGAAAAATTTTTGCCGTCAAACCGGCCTGTAAAATATTGTGTTCCTGAACCACCATTTGGTCCGCCAGGATTTATGCTTACCAGCAACACCCAAATTTTTTCACCATTATAGTTGATAGGAAAAAGATCAGGACATTCCCATGCGGCACCGTGAACTCCTACATCTTTCCCGAAGTCACTTTCTTTTGTCCAGTTCTTTAGATCAGGCGACGAGTAAAAACTAATCCTGTCAAATGTTGCTAAGGTCATGATCCATTTTTTTTGCGGCTCAAACCAGCTAACTTTTGGATCTCTGAAATCCTTTATGCCCGGATTTTTTAAAACCGGGTTTTTATCATACTTGGTCCAGGTCATGCCTTCATCAAGGCTATACGCAACCCCTTGTGATTGATAATCATTTCTACCGGCCTTTTCATTTTGCATATCGTGGTAAGTGAATATGGCCACAAAAGGTGTCTTACCATTTTTTTTAAATCCAGAGGTATTGTTTGAGTCTACAACAACACTACCTGAAAAAATAAAGCCGAGGCTATCGGGATATAAAGCGATTGGTTGCCTTTGCCAGTGAATGAGATCTTTGCTTGTGGCATGTCCCCAGTGCATTGGGCCCCACACGCTGCTGTTGGGATAATACTGATAATATAAATGAAACTGATAGTTATAATAAACCATGCCATTGGGGTCATTCATCCATCCATCTTTAGGAGTGAAATGTATTTGAGGACGATACCTTTCAGGTGACGCTTGCGCCGTTACATTGGTTGAAATAAACTGTGTAATAAAAAGATAAAATATTGCACTAAAATTGATACACTTCATAATTAAAAGTAGAATAATTCATTTGATAAAAAGTTAGTATCTGCAGGCCCGAAATTTTTTCTCATTTATTTTGAAAAAGAAAACAAGTGCAGGTATATTTATTAAACTAAAACAAAGCTTATTATCAATTCTTATTCAATGTAAAGACCAATTCGGTTAGGTTATTTAAAAGATGTACAGCAACAGAATTTGAATATTACACTACAAACTATGAGTAAGCTGAAACTTAAAGGAAAAGAACTCAGAGCCATCGGCTATCCCACTGTTACTTGTCTTCATCAGTTAAGTCAAGATATGCGTCAATGAACTGCTTTTTAAGTTTATTCTTTTTATGTACGAGCAATACGGTATAAAGCATTAAATTTTCAATTTTAATGTCAGAGGTCACTTGGAGAATTTGGTGAGATGAATGTTCATAATATTTAAACCAGCTCTTAAATTTTCTTGCACGGGTTAAACCCTTTCCGTCTGATGGGTCGCAAACATATACAACTGCATTGATCTCTGAATTAAGAAAGTCGCCAACAATTTTTACTGCTGTTGCACCGATTCTTTTATCAATGCCCTTATGTTTGGCAGGTTTGTTTACTAATTCAAGATTAAAGGAATAAAATTTTGGAGCAAGTTCGGGATAGTCCGCAAAATATTCAGCGAATGATAAAAAAAAACATTTATAGGAATCGCCGTTATCTGTCGTGAATCTATAAGTCAGATCATTTATCCTTAACCGACGGTAGGGTTGCAAATTTGAATCCATGGGTTTTTTCAAGTTCTTTTAAACTAATACCTTTCTGAATTGCTTCCCGGATAATTTTTTGATCGGCAAGCATTTTTAGTATCATCTCAGATTTAGTCACAGACTTATTTTTGCGATTCTTTTTTGAACGAATAGAAGCCCGGGTTTTATTACTGATGGAGGACATGAAAATAATTTATCTGCAATTTACAAAAAATAAGAGAGGGAAATATAATAAGAGATTATGAGCAAACTCAAACTTAAAGGAAAAGAACTCAGAGCCATCGGCTTCCCCGAAGGCCCGGTGATAAGCATTGCTATGAATGTAATTGAGAAAAGCTATAAGCAAAAAGATAAATCCGAAGCATTGCAGTTATTAAGGCGAGTTCTTTCAGATCCAAAAAAATATTTTGAAGATGAAACGTTTGGCAAAATTGCAGAATTGCTTTTACCTAAAGAAGTAATTGAAAATGTAGAGATACCGCTTAATAAAATAAGCGTTGATTTTAATGTTTTTGGAAGTGATAATATTGAAGCAGGTGCATTGGATCAAATGAATGCTGCAACTAAATTACCCATTGCAATTGCAGGTGCTTTAATGGCTGATGCTCACCAGGGTTATGGATTACCAATAGGTGGTGTGCTTGCAACAGAAAATGCCGTGATCCCTTATGGTGTTGGTGTTGATATTGGCTGCAGAATGTGCTTGTCAGTTTTTGATATTAAGCCGGGAGCATTGGAGACAAGACAAAGTTATTTTGCAAGGGAAATAAATGAGAACACTTTGTTTGGCGCAGGTAAAGAGTTTAAGCATTCCACAGAGCATGAAGTAATTGATAGAAATGAATTCAGGGAAATAGGAATGTTAAGAAGCCTGCAAAGTAAGGCAGCAATTCAATTAGGTTCATCAGGATCAGGAAATCATTTTGTTGAGTTTGGAATCGTTGAAATTACTGAGTACGATGAATTGTTGCAGTTACCTGCAGGAAATTATATTGGCTTATTGTCGCACTCCGGCTCAAGAGCATTGGGTGCAAACATTGCCAATCACTTTACAAAAATTGCAAAGCAAAAAAGGTTTTTACCGAAGGATGCTGCAAATCTTTCATGGCTAACATTGGATGAAGAAGAAGGAATTGAATATTGGAAAGCCATGAATCTTGCCGGTGATTATGCAAGCGCCTGCCACCACGTGATACATGAAAAAATTGCAAAGCAAATTGGGCAACCATTAAAGATGGTAGAGAACCACCACAACTTTGCATGGAAAGAAATGTATGAAGGCAAAGAAGTTATTGTTCACAGGAAAGGTGCAACGCCTGCAGGAAAAAATGTTTTGGGCATTATTCCAGGCTCTATGACGGCACCGGGTTTTATTGTAAAGGGTAAAGGTGAAAACGCTTCACTTAATTCAGCATCCCACGGAGCAGGAAGAAGGATGAGCAGAACTGCGGCAATGAAATCAATCACTCATAATATTTTAAGAGATGAACTGGAAAAGCATAATGTAAAACTAATGGGAGGCGGACTTGATGAAGCTCCACAAGCTTACAAGGATATTGAAGCAGTGATGCAATCGCAAAAGCAACTGGTAGATATTGTTGGTAAATTTTATCCGAAAATTGTAAAAATGGATAGTGGAAGCTCAAGGCCATGGAGAGAGAAGAAAGGTATTGCAGGTGAATAATTGGCTAATTCTCCTTCTCTCCAATGTTATCGGGATGGAGAAGGGTTGGCATGAGGTGATACTTCTACCTCCACACTCCAGTCACTTCCGCTGGAAATATGATAAACATCGGCAAAGCTATCCTCGTTTAATGCAAAAGATAACTGCATAAGGCTATTCATATAAGCAAGTGGTTTGCCCTTTGCAACTGCACCGAACGTTTCGCTGTATGGTGCATTCCCTTCATATACTTTTTTATTTTTATCATAAATATTGATATGCAAAATATCTCCATAATGTGTAGTTAGATGATTGAAAAGATCATTGGTAATATTCGTCCATACGTTTCCATATTGAATATCGAGGATAGAAATATTACCCTTTATTTTTTTGCCTTCAATTACAGCTTTTTGATAAGGAATGCTTATAACAGAATCCGGTAAAACTCTGCCAACCTGCCCAAAAGTAATTGCGCCTGAGGCAAGGCGTGCAGCAGTGTATGCATATACGTCACGTCCATGAAAAGTGTATGATTTCTCTGAACCTTTCCTCCGGTTTATGGCTTCATCTATTTCTCTTAAAGTATCTACGCCTAAAGATTGTGCTATCAAGGTTAATGTGCCATTATCAGGTGTTACAATAAAATGCCCTGATCTTGTTTTTAGAACCACTGACCTTCTGCTGGTTCCTACGCCAGGGTCTACTACAGAAACAAACACAGTTCCGGCAGGCCAGTAAGGTACAGTCTGCTCAAGCCGGTAAGCCGCCTCCCAAATATTATATGCAGGGATATCATGGGTAAGATCATATAATTTTAAATCAGGTGAAACCTCTAATGCCACTCCTTTCATTGCAGATACGGCACCATCCTTCAAACCAAAATCAGATTGAAAAACAACTATCCTATTTTGTGCATTTACAATTAAGAGACAGTTTAAGAATAGAGAAACTGTAAGAATAATTTTTTTAAACCCCATAGCTATATATTTAATAATTATGCCTGGATAATTTATCACCTTGAATAATTTTCGGATTGAACAAATATTCGGATAGTACTTAATTAAATCTCATAAAAGTAATTAGAACTCCGACACTAACTTACTAAAGAGCCGCAATCCATTAAAGCCCATCTGAACAAAATCCCATAAACAGCCTGATTTTTTATCACCAAACCAGCCACGGGCCTACGGGTTAACGCCGGGGTCAGGGTGAACATTAAGCAGATTATCCGCATCTATGAGCAGGCTACCTTTTTTGAAAATTTATAAAAGGAAAATGGATCTAAACTCTGCAATGTTCTATTCCAGGAATTAAATCGTTTCAACATGATGCCGAACTTTTTTTTTCAGCATTGCTTTATAAGCTCCTGATATTTCTAATATTTTATCTGAATCAAATTCCTTTATTTTACTTTCCTAAAAAAGTAAGGCATGCAATCAATTGTGGAAGAGATAAAGGAGCTTTTTAAGGATTTTAGTGATTGCGCAATAGTAAGCATTAATAAATTGCCGCAATCTGGCAGCGATCGAATATACTTTCGGATCATTACTGATGATGACTCATATATTGCCACTTCCAATCAAAATGTAAGAGAAAATTTCACCTTCTTTAATTTTAGTAAGCATTTTAGAAAAGTAAATAACCCGGTACCCGAAATATATAAAGCTAATGCTGCGCAAACAATTTATATTCAACAGGACTTTGGTGATGATACTTTACTTAGCAAGCTTGAAGAGCACGGACACAATGAATATTCATATAATTTATTTAAGCAAACCCTCAAAGGCCTTGCCTGGCTACAGATAAAAGGAGATAAAAACCTTGATTATAACTGGTGCATAACTTCAAAAAAATTTGGTAAACAGGCCATTATCTCTGATCTGCTTTATTTTAAATATTATTTTTTAGATACTCTTAAGATCCCTTACGATAAAGAAAAATTAATTGACGATTTTGAAGCTCTGGCCCTTTATCTTACTAAGGTTGAGCATAAATATTTTATGTTTCGTGATTTTCAAAGCCGGAATGTAATGGTGAAAAATGACACTGTTTATTTTATAGATTACCAGGGTGGAATGAAAGGCGCTTTACAGTACGATGTTGCTTCCTTGCTGTGGCAGGCTAAGGCCAATTTAAGTGAGGATTGGAAAAATTCTCTGCTTGAATATTACATTGATTGTGCAGAAGAGATTCTACAAAAAAACATTGACCGCAGTAAGTTTATAAGTCAGTATAATGGCTATGTTTTAATACGATTATTACAAGTATTAGGAGCTTATGGATTCAGGGGTTTATTTGAGCGCAAGGCGCATTTTTTAACAAGTATTCCACTTGCTTTAAGAAATATGAAATGGTTTCTTGCAAATAAAAATATTGGGATAGTGTTACCCGAGTTTGAAAAGATACTTGATGTTATGGTAAAAGAAGAAATTGTAACTCGGTTTGAGCCTTTACAGGCAGATACTTCTACACCACTGGTTGTTAAAATCAAAAGCTTCTCTTATTTAATTAGTGGATACCCAAAAGATGAATCAAAAAATGGTGGAGGATTTGTTTTTGATTGCCGTGGAATCCTTAACCCGGGCCGATTTGATGAATACAAATCTTTTAACGGAAGAGATAAGTCAGTGATAGACTTCTTAGAACAGCGAACTAAGATGCCTGAGTTTTTAAATGCTGTTTATAATATAATTGATATTGCTGTAGAAAATTATATTGAAAGAAACTTTGAACACTTAATAATAAGCTTTGGATGCACCGGAGGATGCCATAGAAGTGTATACGCTGCTGATGCCCTGGCCAGGCATGTAAGAAATAAATTTAAGGTTAAAATAGAATTACATCATATTGAACAAAACATAAAGGAAACTAAAGGTTTTTGAAATCAAATTCAACAATACATTCTCATGACGTCTCCCCTTTAGGCCCGCCCGTTCCGGTACGGACGGGGGATGGGGGTAAAGCAATGATACTTGCTGCAGGTATGGGTACAAGGCTAAAACCCTTTACTGACAAGCATCCCAAAGCTTTGGCAATAGTTAATGGCAAATCCTTATTACAACGCAACATAGAATATTTACAAAGCTTTGGGATAAAAGATGTGATTGTAAATGTGCATCATTTTGCAGATCAGATTATAAATATGGTAAAACAGAGTGATGGTTTTGGAAGCAATATTGTTATTTCAGATGAAACAAATAAGGTTTTAGAAACGGGTGGGGGATTAAAAAAAGCCGCCTTTTTTTTTGAAAAATGCGAAGCATTTATCTTACTAAATGTTGATGTATTAACCGATATGAATATTGGCTTAATGTTGAAGCAACATATAACACAAAAGCCATTAGCAACACTCGCAGTTACTAACCGAAAAAGTTCAAGATATTTTTTATTTGATGAAATAGATAATTTATGTGGCTGGAAAAATGAAACTACCGGTGAACAAAAAATGAGTAAAGAGGTTGCAGGTTATAAACAAAAAGCTTTCAGTGGTATTCATATAATTTCAACTGAAATATTCTCGTTGATGAAAATGAAAGAAAAATTTTCTATGGTAGATGCTTACCTGCACCTGGCTAAGAGCCATACTATTACTGCATTTGATCATAGCCATTCCAAATTCGTTGATGTAGGCAAACCGGAGAGTATCGCTATTGCTGAAAATTTATTTGTATGATCATTCCTTGATTTAGGGATACTGTTTCTGTTTCAAAAGCTACAATGAAATTATGGGATTACCATCTTAATAATTGTACTATTTAAAGATGGGTAGCCAGCTAACGCAGATGTTATAGCTATCCTTGCCGAATATTCGCCGGTAAGCAGCAGTACGGGCATAGAGGTGATAAATATTTTTTCTTCTTTTATATCAGTATTAACTGGTAGCAAATCATACAACCCTGAAAATTGATTGTCTTTATAAATATATAATTGTAGCTGTGAGATAGTGTCCAGGTTTGAGGTTGACTTTCCTGGCATATTTAAAGTGAGAAATGCATATCTTTTTTTATCGAGGCTAATTGCACGATCTGCTTTTAGCTGTACACTGGAATGTGAATAAAAGCTGTCTATATACTTCCCTCTTAAAATACCAGAAGAAGTTTTAATGCTATCCATAAAATACAAGGGATTTTCTGTGGAAATTGTATAAACTGGTTTAGCCTGCATTGAACTTTCAACCGGCCAATAATTATAATTGTTTCTTCTATACCCCGGAGTGTTTAACGAAAAAGATGGAATACCGGAATAGAACCAATACTTGGAAGCCTTTTGATAGGAATTAATAAATGCCACCGGCAACCCCTTTGATACATTATTTATTTGTTTTGCCCAGGTTTTATTCTGTTCAAATTCATTTGTATTTATAATAGAAATAAACTTGTTTTCGGAGATAAGATAAAATCTTATAAAGAAAATAATTACTAAACTAAAGGGGACTGTAAAAAATAAAATTCGTTGCCATTTTTTGTCGTCAATAAAGTATTGATGGCTTAAAATTATCAAAGGTATAATTGCCGGCACGGTCCAATTGGCTTCCACCCGGCCCTTGAATGTGCTGATAAAAAAAAAGCAGTATATACCTATTAACGAAAACATCAAAGCTCTTTCCATTAAATTTTTTGCCCGGTATTTAAATGCCCCAATAAAAAAAAGCCATCCCATAAAAGGCCCTGCTAATAGTAGCTGACCAAAAATATATTCAATTGTGTAAGATATTTTATAAGATTCACTTCTTTCGAATAAATGATATTGAATTGATGGAAAACCATGCTGGTACTGCCACAATAAATGAGGGATAAACAGCAAAACACCAATTAATACCGCCACATAAGCTTTTTTATTTTTTAAGAGCGCCGGGTTAGATATGATTGTACATACAATAATTAGTACACCATGGTATTTACTGTACAACAGTAACGCCATTACAATTCCCAAAAAAATCGATTGCATCCATGAAAAGGAAACCAGGAATTTTTTATACACCAAAAAAAATAAGGCGACAAAAAAAGCCAGTGGGATATCTGGCGCAGCAATAAATCCACCTAATTGGATTAATGCAATTGAACAGGCTATTGCATAAAATAATATATCGTTCTTTCGGTTTAGTAAATTGTATATTATTAAAAGGGTTAGTGTATTTAATATCACTATAAAAAATCTTACACCAAATTCATTTTTAAATAAGAAATAACCTGCTTTTATTAATGCAGCAATCATAGGGGGATGATCAAAATATCCCCAGTCTAAAAAATTAGAATAAACCCAGTAGTATGCCTCATCATTTAAAAGAACAGTATTAGCTGCCTGAAAAAAATTAATCAGTGTCCAGGCAGAGAAAAATAAAACGTAGTGATATTTTTTGATGAATGTCATCAGGTAAAAATATTATAAGCCTTAATGGATAAGGGTATCAATTCCACTAATAGCCTTAGTAAGCCTCTGTTCATAATTGCCCTTAATATCAATCCAGGGTATTTCCTGGTTTATCATAATATCTTTATAGTAATAATAAAGTTTAGTTCTTGTAACAAGATCAGGATATTCTCTTAGATTATCTTTTGTCCATGGCAAATCAACATTACAAAGAAGATAAAGGTCATACTTCCGTGTAGCTATTTGATTTAGTATCCAACTGTGGCATTTCTCAAAAACGAACTCACACCAAACTTTCATTACATACATGTCAGTATCAATAAAAAGCAGTGAGTGGTCTTTCATAACATTTGCAGTACTGAATGATTCGATTTCTGATTCCTGGTTGCTGATTTCAATCATACATTTTTCTTCTAACGCCACTTGTCCTTTTGCAATAGTAAGGAGATTATCATAAGTATAATTTGTACCGTTTGTCTCAAGATATTCTCTTGCAAATTCCGGCACCCATAAGGTTTTGTAATGTTGAGCCAACTGCTTACAAAGAGTGCTTTTTCCTGTTGACTCAGGCCCGATAATTACAACTTTTTTTATGGTATCCATTTTATTTGGAGATTACATTTGTCTACTTGCTTTCTTTTTCCATTCTGATAATCCCCAAAAAGCCATTGCTAATAGAACTAAATAATACACACTGGTAAAAACATAACCTTTAATAAAATATAAAGGAATTGAAGCAATATTAGTCGCAATCCACCAATACCAGCTTTCTACTTTTTTTTTGGCCATCAGCCACATGCCCGTAAAAGCTGTTGCACTTGCGAAACCATCAGCCCATGGAATAGCCCCGGGAGCAAATTCTTTTTTAAGATAGCTTAAAGCTGTAAAAATAGCCATATAGCAAAAAGCAAAAAATAAAAGATGCACTGTCCATTCTCTACTGACCGATTTTGTAATGACAACTTTGAGATGTTTTTGATCATCTTTTTTTGTCCATAATATCCACCCGTAGATGCTCATTACTGTATAGTAGAAATTAACACCGGCCTCCCCAAACAGGTTACCCTTAAAACTCAGGTAAATATAAATAACCGTACTTATTAACCCCACCGGATATACAAGTATGTTTTCTTTCCTGGAGTACCAAACACTGGCTATCCCTGATAAAACTGCCAGGTATTCGGGCGGGCTTGTGTGTTTTATGCCATCAATAAATTGCTGATATACCTGTGATAAGTTCAATGCAAGGTTGACTTTAAATCTATGTAAATAAAAAAGCATCTCTGTTGAAATGCTTAATTTTCAAAATCTCTATATAGTCTGCCCTCAGGGCAATCAGAGGCTGCTACTCAGCTTCAGCAACTACTTCTTTTACTTCGGGTATCATTCTTTTCATCATTCCCTCAATACCAGCTTTTAGGGTTATCATTGATGATGGGCAGCCACTGCAGCTTCCCTGCAGCATAAGGTTTACCCTCCCATCCTGGTAACTCTTAAATTGTATAGCCCCACCATCCATTTCCACAGCAGGTTTTACATAATTTTCGAGCAGCTCTTTTATCCTTTTAACTACATCATCATCGTCGGCACTTACTTCATTGCTACTTTCAGATTTCATAGCAGCAATATCTTCTTCATTAACAACAGGTTTGCCTTCCTCAAGGTATTCTTTTAAAAATTGTTTAATAGAGGGAATAACGTCCTGCCAATCTTCCGTTTCATTTGTTTTAGTTAGGGTTACGAAATTACTGGCAATAAAAACTGATTTTATGAACGGAAAGCTAAACAGTTCCATGGCTAAGGGGGAAGGGTTTGCGCCAGATTCATCCTGAAAATCAATACTCTTACCGGGGTACAATAATTTGTTGGCAACAAACTTCATGGTTTCCGGATTTGGTGTCATTTCGGTATATATACTAATTACTGGATTACCGGTTTTTATCATAACTTTTTTTTAGCTGTACAAAGTTAATAACATTAGCCTGAATAGACCTCAGGTTAAACGTTCATTTAAATGTAAAAATTGACCGGGAGAAATCAATTTGTCAGAAAGCAGTGTAAATTCCCCGTACCACATATAATATTATACTGTACCCAAGTTCACTTTTTGATTTTTACTCTCAGGTTCATTGGAAGTATTTTCATCACAATCACCTTTGGGCTGATCACAATTTTTAGTAATTAACTGAAACTTTGTATTCAGGCTAATAGTATATTTATTTTTTCGAAGAATTTGTTTTGTAATCTCACTTTCCAGCATAACGCCAGCCAGATTTAATGCAAGAGGAGAATTACTTATAACGTTACTTACACGACCTTCTGTAAATTCGATTGTAAATTTATAGCCTGCTTTCCGACCCGTTCCGGCTCTTTCAAAATCAACCCGGTTAAGATTTAAAACCTGGTCGCCTCCCGCAGATTTTTTTAAATGTATATTAATAAAAGGCAGGTATTTTTTCCAGATGTGATTGTACATGAACGGCTTTTTTGTGAAAGAAACTTTTTAAGTCTCTCTTCTATTTACAGATAATACAGG
>JBDSAQ010000379.1:0-3360 GCA_039922095.1 Ginsengibacter sp.
TTTAATGAGCAGCGAAACTTTTTTTTCAAAAAATATTGAGCAATTCAGGCATACGCTAAAAGCTGCCACATCAAAAAGTAAGTTGAAACTTCTCAGTTACTTTCTTAATCCCATACATTGGGGCCTGGTTAAACGTCTTCTTAAATCAAATATAGCATGTGATCATCCTTTTAAAATTCCTTACTGGAGTACACAACCTTATCAATATGGCAATGAGAATACTGCAGTAAAATATTTTTTAAAACCTTCTGCTGAAAATAAGCTTACGATCGCTGATACTACTGATTATAATTACCTGCACAGGAACATGGCGAAAACATTAGAGGCAAATGAAGTTCATTTCGATTTCTGTATACAATTTCAATCAAACCCTGATACAATGCCAATTGAAGATCCTACAGTTGCGTGGACATCACCTTTTATTAAAGTTGCTGATATAAAAATTCTCCGGCAGGTTTTTGATACTCCCGAACAAATGGAATTTGGCGATAATCTTTCATTCGATATTTGGCACTCTCTCCCTGAACACAGGCCACTCGGTAGTTTTAACAGGGCACGAAAAGAAGCTTATGAGCAGCTTTCAAAATTCCGGCATAAATGCAACCAGATCCCGATTTTAGAACCAACTGCCGCACCGGATTTTCTTACCAAAATTTAGTTACCCGCAACTCGTACCGAATATGATAATGGCAACAAAGCAAATCCGGTTGGGACTGCATCTGTGCTAAAAATAAAAGGGTTTTAAAATTAAAAGCAAGTTGTAATTTTAGTTCTTATATTTATACATCCTATCATAAACCGATTCGTTAACCACGATCAACCCCTTCCTGTTCAATTATTAATTGCTTTTTATTTTATCACTTCATAATTTATCACTTCATAAATAAAACCATTATGGATACATTGGCTGCTGAGGAAATTTTTGTAATAACGGCTACGCTTAATCCTCCCTCAATGGAAGGACAGAGAATTCTTGCCGGAATAAACGGTGGCACCGTTAGCGGGAAAATCAATGGAAAAGTGTTACCGATAGGCGGCGAGTTCGGAAACTTCATTACACCTACAAGTTTTAAAATAGATGTGCGGGCAGAGATCGTATCAGATGACGGCGCTTATATTTATATTACTTACAGGGGCTACATGAGTGCCGGCGATCCGCAAACCCTCAAACAACTATTTTCTCCGGATGGAAAAAATTTAGATCCTTCAAAATACTACTGGCGCACCAATCCTCTTTTTGAAACAGCAGCTCCTCAATATGCCTGGCTGAACAATATCGTAGGAGTAGGCTATGGTTCATATAATGCCGATGGAGCAGTAGAGTATAAAATTTATTCGATCCAATAAGAGCGTTAAAACAGTAAACTTCTTACTAATGCAGGAAGGTGAAATTCCGGGGACAGGTGTTATTACAACAACTGCCGAAATTGAAATTGATTCACCAATTCACAAGGTCTTTAATTACATTTCGGCGGAAAAATCCCTTACCAAATTCTTAAAAAAATATGGGCCTATTCATGCCGTTAAAAGCGCTGAAATGCATAAAGGGCCATGGTCAGTTCCGGGAGCTTACCGAACACTGCATTTTGAAAGTGGTGATACTTTGCGGGAAGAGCTTTTAATTTTCCAGCCATATACTTATTTCGCTTACAGTATTAGTGAGTTCAGCAATGTTACAAAGCATCTTTCTGATATTGCTTATGGTCAATTTTCATTTAAAACAAAAGAAGATAAAACCCATGTTACCTGGATCTATTCCTTTAAACCAAAAAATTTTTTTACCCGGATATTACTTTCAATATTCATGAGTCTTTATTTTAAAAAGTATATGCAGCAAGGTTTGCAGCTTTCAAAAAAAGATATTGAGAGCAGCCTGAATGATTAATATCAAAATGGTTTTGCATTAAATTCAAAAGATAATCCATGATAACAAACCTGGCCTTTAAAGGCGGCGGCGTAAGAGGAATTGCATTTGTAGGCGCACTGAGGGAGTTACAAAAAAGCGGCTCTCTCACCGCAATTCAACGCGTAGCTGGTACATCAGCAGGGGCATTGGTTGCTGCTATGTATACCCTGGGATATAGCATTGATAAAATCTATGAAATTATGCAGGGCATAAATTTCAAACAATTTGAAGATGAGTTTAACCCTTTTCGTGTAGCAACTCATTATGGCATATATGGAGGAACTTATATCCTAGAATTAGCACAGAATTTATTGACAGGTTCCGGTAAAGAACTAAATGCGAACTCTACATTCGCTGATATGAAAACTGCCGGCTGTATAGATTTATATATTTTTGCTACTAACCTCAATTCACATTGCGTAACTGAATTTTCTGCTGATAAAACTCCCACCACTTATGTTGCTGAAGCTGTGAGAGCTTCTATGTCAATCCCTGTATTTTTTAAGGCATGGCAGTTTTCAAATGGTATTCCTGATAATGATATTTATGTTGATGGCGGACTTATGTTTAATTATCCTCTAAGTTTTTTTGATAATGCAAGATTCTCTGCAACAGGCGGTATGGCAAATACTGAAACGCTGGGTTTATTTTTACGGACAGATGCTGCAAATAAATGCCGCCATGAGCTTGCTTTTGATTCTTTTATGCATTATGCAAGGCATTTGTTTGAATCAATGCTGGATGTACAGGATGAGGATTTTGATGAGGATGGTGACCAGGTTTCAAGGTCAGTTATTATAGATGATCTTGGTATACCGGCAACAGATTTCAATCTTACCAGTAACGACATGAATAATCTTGTTGCTTCAGGAGCTAAGGGCGCAACAGAATATTTGAAGCGGGTTGAACAAATCACAGATCACAGTTGAATTATTCATTTCACTAATAGCTGATTAATGAGTTATCAAAATGAAATAACCCTGGTTACTCCCGTTAAACAAGGAGATGAGGATATTTTATCTGCTCTGTTGTTGCAGATAAAATTGGATATGGAAGCAGGGAAGAAGGAACAATTTGAAAACCTGGATATTCATTTTGCACGCTGGATATTTGTAAATAAGCAAGAGGTAGACGAGGACTTTGAGAATGTTCTTTCATCCCGGCTTATCTTTTCATCTATTTTTGATGGTGTTGATGAAGATCATCTTATCGCCCTTTCGGATAGTAATGTACTTGGAACGTTCATAGACCAGATGTATGAGCATTGTGTTGATTATCCACCTTTGCAGGAGAGAAACACTGAAAAGAGAAAAAAATATTTAAAAAGATGGATAGTGCAACCTGCCGCTTTTTATGCAGGTGCACCACAGCGCAGCGTGCATCGCATTACCAAGGAAAATGAATTAAGGGTGTTTATCAGGAATTTTTTGAATGCAGAGAACTGGAAAAATAAA
>JBDSAQ010000380.1:0-29254 GCA_039922095.1 Ginsengibacter sp.
ATTGGCTGGACATTATTAGGCGTGTGGATTGCTACAATTAAAATTCGATTGCAGTTATTAAAAGATAAAATTCTTATTAATGTATAAATTTTTTTTGCGCTTTGCAGGTATTATAATTTTGTTGATAATCAGCGTTTGCTCGTTTGCCCAGCAGAAAGTTGAAATGGCAGATTCAATGCGTAGTAATGGTAAAATTTATGTTGTAGTAGCTGTATGTACAACCATATTAACAGGCTTATTTATTTATTTGATTTTTTTAGATAAAAAGATAAGCCGCTTCGAAAAAGGTAAAGAATAGCACGAAGTGTATTCTAATTTATAAATAACGATCGCTTACTAATAAAACATTCACATGGTATCTGAACCTACCTATAGTTTTTTTCAAAGTGTTGAAAGAAGCTTTGATAAAGCAGCCATATTCACTAATTGGGATTCCGGAATTTTAGACCAGATAAAAGTATGTAACAGCGTTTACCAGATGAGGTTCCCGGTAAAGATCGCGGATAAGATCGAAGTTATAGAAGCTTACCGTATACAACACTCCCATCATAAAACTCCCTGTAAAGGCGGCATTAGATTTAGCCTTGCGGTAACACAGGATGAAGTAATGGCATTGGCCGCATTAATGACTTATAAATGTGCCATTGTAAATGTACCTTTTGGAGGTGCCAAAGGCGGTATTAAAATAAATCCAAAAAAATATTCTGATTACGACCTTGAAAAAATTACCCGCCGCTATACTGCAGAGTTAATTAAGAAAAATTTTATTGGGCCCGGCACAGATGTTCCTGCGCCCGATTATGGCACTGGTGCAAAAGAGATGGCGTGGATACTTGACACCTATGGAGCAATGCATCCCGGTGAAATTGACGCTGCTGCATGTGTAACAGGTAAGCCTGTTTCGCAAGGTGGTGTTCGTGGAAGAACTGAGGCTACAGGCTTAGGCGTATTTTATGGCTTACGCGAAGTATGTAATATGCAATCTGTAATGGATAAATTAAATTTAAGCGTGGGGGTAGAAGGCAAAAGTGTTTGCGTACAGGGTTTAGGAAATGTTGGCTACCATTGCGCATATTTTTTTCAGGAGGCAGGTGCAAAAATTATTGGTCTTGCAGAATATGAAGGTGCTATTTATAATAACGATGGCTTAAACCTTGAAGCAGTAGTGCAACACCGAAAAGAAAATGGTTCTATTTTAAATTTCCCCGGGGCTACGAATTTTGAAAAAAGTGAAGATGCCCTTGAAATGGATTGTGATATTTTAATACCTGCCGCACTTGAAAATGTAATAAATGGCGAAAACGCTGCAAGAATAAAAGCAAAGATAATAGGTGAAGCTGCTAACGGACCTCTAACACCGGATGCAGATGAAATCCTGGCACTGAAGGGAATTATAGTAGTACCTGATATGTACCTGAATGCCGGTGGTGTTACTGTTAGTTATTTTGAGTGGTTAAAAAACCTGAGCCATGTTCGCTATGGCCGTTTGGAAAAACGTTTTGATGAGAATATGAATAATCATATACTTGGCCAGATAGAAGAACTTACCGGGAAAAATGTTAGTGAGAAAGAAAGGAAATTTATAATGCATGGAGCAGATGAAGTTGACCTGGTAAGAAGCGGACTTGAAGAAACTATGATAACTGCTACAAGGGAAATAATGGACATCTGGAACAATAATCCTTCTATACCTGATATGCGTACTGCAGCATATGTTTGTGCAATTAATAAAGTGGCAACTTCATATGTTGAGCTGGGGATATTTCCGTAGAAAATTGAGTGTGCGTTGAACTATGTACGCCTTATATTCTTACCTGGTTATTCAGCAACCTCTGTAAAGTTTCTTATACTATATCGCTAATATCCAGTTCCATCCACATAGGCCGGTGGTCAGAGAGATAATATTTTATATATTCTTTAAATTCTGTTTTTGTTTTGGTGTTATATATATCAGCAAATGCAGCATTGTCAAATGGAAATACACCCTGGGAAATTATCCTGCTTTTGGCATCAGGCAAAAATGCTATCTGGTCATACATTTTATCATCGCTGATGTTTGAATAAATTTTTGAGGTATGATCCGGCAATAGCAGGCCACGTGCCACGAGAGCTTTATATATTTTATCCTTTTCATCTATCATGGGAAGATTAAAATCACCTAATGCAAATACATTTTTTATTCCGTTGAAACTATACTTGCTTTTGCCTCTTAATTCTGCCCACCGCCCAACACAATACGCCTCAAGGCATCGGCGGTTAATGGATTTTTCTTCAGTATCATCACCATAATATAAATGCACACTGAGCAGTGTGAATTCAAATTTCTTTGTGCGAAAACTTGCAATGTATGGGTTACGGTCAAAGCCTTCAAAGGTTTGTGCAACTCCTGTTATTTTTATATCCTCATACTCACTGGGTGGAACTGCCAGTTCTGCTACTTCCTGCAGCAACGTTAATTTTTTGCTGTTGTAAATAAAAGCGATCCGTTCATTATTGCCGCCCTCATCACTGAAAATAAATTTGTATGACTTGCGCATTAAGCTAACAATCTTTTGAAAATGCTCGCTGTTTTCTTTTACTTCCTGCACTGCAATTATATCAAACCACGTAAGTATTTCGGCAATCATCTTTAAATGTGCATCTTCTCTTTCCTGTGCGCCAAGGTTAGCAATGTTCCATGTTGCAATACGCATATTGGTTGCAGTACCTGCAGGAATTTTTAATTCAGGCTTGCTATCACGGTAAGTGCGCAATGCTTTTATCTCTTTGGAGAGGTTAACTGTATGATCAAATTTTGGTTTAGGAAATGAGGGCATAAATTATTTTATTTGTCTGATTAAAATTGCAGATCCCTTGCATCAAACAATCTTATTGGTTTTTTACCAAGAATTCTAAACAGCACTGAATTTAAAGTATAGGCATCATTATCAAATCCGCCGTGCGAATCGCTCCTGCTTATATCCGGGGCAACCTGAATACCCGCAGGCGCTGCGCCTGCAATTACGAGACTTGGCAACACACCGGCTTTTGAGTTAAACAATTTAGAAATTACCGGATCAATAAGAGCTTTATCAAGTTTATTATTTCGTCCGTTGATAAAGCGCTCCATCCCAAGTATAGGTTCGTTCCTTTTTTGTTCAAAAGAATTACTCACCAGGTATAATAAAGATTTTCCATAAGGACCAACATTATCATCTCTTTCACCTACATCGCTTAAAATATACATGGTTGGCAAAGGGCATGTATTATTTTGAATATGGGGAAGAAGCTTTTGTTTAAATACATCAATAGAAATAGCAGGGGCCATAAACTGAACCGACCTTATTGGCACACCGATGCTAAGTAAGGCATCAATTGCATAGGCAGTAAAAATTGAGCCGGCGCTGTGTGCAACTATATGCAATTCCCAATTGCTGCGGTTTGCTGAGTCTACCTGGTTAAAAGCATTCAGCGCTTCTTTGGCAACAATATCCATTGCCCTGCCCTGCATAGTAGCGAGCCTTGCATTCTCTTTCATTTCATTCCACAGCATTGTACCCGGCTTTGAAGCTGTTAATTCAAAAGTGCGGTCAAGTATTTCCAATGCGCCTTCTCTTAATTTATTTAACCAGTTAGCGCCTGCCTTATCATCTTTTGTAAAAAGATCCAGCAGATCATTTTTTAATGACATCCAGAAATCTGTTTCCCACATAATGTGTACAGGGTATATCTCATTATCCAGGCACACATCTTTAAAGCTTATAATTCTTCGTGCAACTTCTTTTTCTGAATTTAATCCGCCATGCAGATACAACATGATTTTTTTCTTCTTCCATGAAGATGCTGTTTTGGCAATGGTGCTGAATAATCTTATAATATCATCTTTGGTGGTCCAGTAATTTCCTGAATCAGAAAGATGCCCGTTATTACCAACATTAATAACATGCGGCCTTATTTGCTCCAGCGGGATAATCTGTGATGCCCTTTGTTTGCCAGAATCGGTATCTGCATAGCCCTTACTCCACAGATCAAGATCTACCGGAACGCCTAACTGCGCTACCCAGCAATCGGAAGCATGAAGCATCCAGTCTTCATACGGCAATACTGCAAATCCCTTATGTCCCCAGCCCGGTCCCCAGGAATTTTGTATAATAAATCCTTCTTTTGTATATCCCACAATTGCTATTGCATGCCCATCGGTTGCCCGGCCTTTTCTTTGTATTACCGGTAACTTTATTCTTTTGCTCTCCCCATTAATATTATAATCGTATATCTTATACATTTCTCCGGGATCGCCCCACCCATCATGTACCATTAAGGTTGCATATAAAATTCCTGATTCGTATAATGCAGCATGCATATCTCTTATGTTCCTGTGAATTACCCTGTAATATGCACCTGCCGGGATGTTAAGCGCCTCCTTTGCTTTCGTCTCATCAAAATGCTTTACACCAAACAAATTATCCTTCCATGAATTTCTCGTAACAACCCCGTGGGCAGTCCATCCTTTCATAGTGCCTCTTGCAGAAGAGCCTTCATAATTTTCCCCCGGCCATTCATCATACCTTCTTGCCATTTCATACAGCATCCGTGGGCTGGCGCCAATCTTTAAAATATCTGCAACATTACACCTGCCATTTACTGCAAGGTGATAATTAATGTTTGCTGCCAGCGCAAAACCTGTGCATGCGCCCTCCTCTCCCTGGTTTAAAATTGCAGGCACATTATCACAATTAATCAACTGACCGGGTAACGGATTTAGGGTTGGCTGATAAAACCAATCCCGTACATCAATCTTATCAGGAAATGCATCTAACTTTCTTTTTAATTTTTTTGCTGTGGTTTTTCCTGCCGGTCTTTCTCTTTGGTCTTTGGCAGAAGGACGTGTTGTTTTAGGAGAAGAAGATTCTGGCGTCATAGTAGAATAAATTAATAGAAGTTTAAGAAGTTATAGTTATTCATCATAAGGTTAATACTAACCCTAATTGCTCGGCTGTTACAGGGCCCACCACTCCGTCTGCACTGTCATTACCAAAAACCTGTTTTTGAAAAGCTATTACAGCTTTAATGGTTCTGTCTCTGAAATCTCCATCTATAATTCCCTCATAAAAATTTTTTGCTTTCAGTTTAACCTGGAGTTTTTCAACCAGCGGCCCTGAAGAACCATAGCGAAGTTTCCCCTTACCGGTATTGTTACCGGAAGCAACATTAAATATTTCAAGACCCGTGAATAAAATATAAGGAAACGAATTTTGCGTAAACGAATAGGCATTATTATGAAAAATTTTCCAGGGGCCAATATTTTTACTTCGCCCTGGCTTTTGACATTTCGGAAAGCCCATTATTACCTGGCAGCCTGCACTGGCGTAATTATCAGAACTGATGCCATCAAACCAGCCACAGTGAATATTATCCTGGGGGTTATCAAATTCAATACGATCATCTTTATCAAAATCCAGGTCATCGGCAGTGCGCCTTATGGGATGCGGCGCATTTTGGCGGAATGCTTCATGACCTGTGGGAGAACCTCCTTTGTGAAAACCTTTGCGGTAGTCAGTATAAAAGCCCGTCATTAAACAATTAGCTCCGATACCATTTTTACTTACAGCAGACTTTACAACTCTCTGGTGAGGCACAGTACTCGCCGGAAAGGCAGCAAATTTATTATCAGTTGTACGCCATTGCAATATAGTACACCGTGGATTTAAATAGTTTACATCCATGATTGAAAGGGTTTGTTGAGGCTGAAACGTTTGATCATTTGTATTGGTAACAATGGCGCCGCGTAAGCCTATAAAAATGAGTTCTGTCTCAGGAATTGCAAATTGATTTATAGTTAAAAGTTTTTGTAACAATTCTGAATCAAAATTGAATGTTGCCATGGGAAGTTGTTTAGATTTTAAGTAATTAATTTATTCTTTTATACGCATCATTAAGTTTTGCCGGATTATATAAATTGTTTGCTGAACTGCTTTAAAGCTGATAGTAACACTTATCGCCTGATTATAAAAGAACAAAACCTGTGGCTGTATTTACAGCAGTTTTTATAGCATTCAATGCAGCGTTGATTGCTTCCTCTGCTGCCAATAGGCCAAGTCCTTTTTCGGATAATAAAACCATCTTTATAGTATTCTTTTGCATACTGACTAAAAGTTTAGCCTGCGCCTTTGTAATTGATGGGGCAGGGGGTAAGGTCATCTTTTCAATATCAACTAAATTTTGGGCAAGTGCTTTAAACGAAGACGTTGCCAGGTCACGGATGTCGGGCCATTTATCAGCCAGGCTTGTTTTAGCAGCACCAGCCATTGTGTTCAATAATTCATTAATTTTTAAAGCAGGCATATGATGGGTTTTAAAATAATTATCTATTTGTTTTTCTCTCTTTTCAAAGCATTTTGAAGAACTATCATTGCCTTAAAAGCAGTTTGAAAAGTTGTTTTAATGGTTTCTACCGGCTGCTTATCAATAAGCCCCAGTTTATGTATTTCTTCAAATAATTTTATATTTTCTGCAAGCAGGTTCACCTGCTCTGAAATTATTTGATATTTAGCAAGAGACCCGCATCTTATTTTCAGGCTTTCAATTTCTCCTGCAATATTTTCATAGCTGCTTCTGAAGTTTTCATACTTATTAGCAGCAGTGTTATTATTATCAAAATTGCGTTCCAGCTTTACTATTATAGTGGTAATATCGTTTTGAATTTTTTGTATACTTTCATCCGTTACCTGGTCGTATGCCCCTATGAACATAACGTGGCAACTTGTTAATAATAACGAAAGCACTAAAGTGCGAATCCAGGTCTTCTTCGGTGTAATTGCGTACATAAAAAATAGTTTCATAACTTATTTATAATTCGTTTTAGTTGAAGTACTAAGTATTTAATCAGAGATTCATTGTTCTTAATTATTTTTTCTTCTTTTCTTCTTCACTGCTTGATAAGGCAGGCCTTGCACCTGTACTGCGAATGTTTGATATTTTATTAAGCGTGTCAAACCAGAAAGGAGCACCCATCATAATTGCAAGAATGGTTACAAGCAGTCCTGTAATTTTAGAAATAAGTAACAGGGCTGAAAAATTTCCATTCCCATCTTCCATCTCATTGCCTTTCCATGTAAGAGGTATTACATCGCTCAATCCCTGCTTTGCTTTGTCAATGTCTGTTATTTTTTTAGTGATAATATTCTTGATCTCCTGAAGGCTCATGGCATCTTTTGATGAAGAATCTGTATTTGCCTTCATTTGTTGAATTTGTCTTACAAGGCCTGTATCTTTTGTAGCATCGTATGCCTGCATAGCAATCTTTGTACGTGCCTCAGTATTGCTGTATAAATATTTAGATAAGGCAATACTATCAGCATTAAGAAGACCGGTTACTATAACAGCTACAACAAAAGTGGCAGGACGTGAATATCTTTTTTTTAATGCCCCTGTAACCCGTTCCATTGAAGAATCATACCAGTTCTCAATTTTTCCTCTGAACAGTTCAATTTCACTAACCGTTTTTTCGCTGAGAGCTTTGTAAGTATCTTTCGCCTCATTGGCGTAAGTAAGTAATACTCTTTGAAATTCGGTGGAGAGTACAGAAGTTTTATCTATTGCTGCAATAAACCCATCAATATCTTTTGCAACACTTTTAGGATTTTCGGGATCGAAAGTAATTTTTTCAAGCAGTGCGGAAGCAAAATTTTTAGCATCAATATATGAAGTAGATTTCCCCGCTTTGGTTAAGGAGGTTACTGAGCAATGATCCATAATTGCCTGTCCCAATTTAAGGCTTGTGCCATCCGGCTGGGTAACAGGTTTATCAAAAATTTTAAAGAGCCATTCTTTAAGTAAAGATGCCCTGGCATTTAATCCAGCTAAAATTATCTCTATCGCGGAACTGCTTATAATACTTAGCAGAAAATAAACGAATATAATCCCTACCACCAGGTCAAGAATGGGAAAGCCACTCATAATATTTAGTTTTTTTTGCTACCGCTATTTATTTTTCGTAATAGCATTAAACAATAATTATTAAATCAGTATTTAAAAAGGATTTTATAAGCCAATAAGGGTGCATTCAAATTGTCGCTTCCACTACACACTGTGGTCGGTAGGCACTTCGATCACGGCGGACTGCCCAGGCTGTGACCCCACCAACCTGCGACAATTTGAAGATTTATAAACCAAATACAGGCTTTAATAGCAAGCTTTCTGAGGGAAGGGGATTAATATAATAAAGACTAAAACACAATAATGAGAAAAATTTTTATAAAACATAATTTGGTGAAAAAATAATTCATGAAATAATATAATAAACTGCTTATCTAATTAAACATATCCATACGTTAAAACGTGCTGTTCAGTGCTCTGGTTATGAATTAATATTCTTTCTTCCGAATACAATATTCCGGCATTCACATTTATAGCACAAGGGTTTTATCACGTATTTTTTTCCGGGGTGTTTTCACGGTTTTGGAAATTTGCAGAGCATTACTATGACTCTTTAATATAATCAAGCCACGTTTTATCCCAGTTTTCTTTTAAAGGATCAAAAGGAGTATTGGTGGATAGGGCCGCATGTAAATTTTGCGGTTTGTATTTACCAAACTTGTGCTTCCTCTCAAAGCAAGTGTAATGGATACTTTCATTACGTATTACTTTTACTTTTGTTTGTATACCTGTATCAGGGTCAGTTCTTATAGCAATGCCGGTGTTGATCTCTCTCATATGTTTTGGAGTAATTGCATAAATACCAGAGGCTGAGTCACGCAATTCACCACAACTATCTGCCTTTATTTTTTCAATATAATTTTTATCAAACTCAAGTCCAGTATCACTCCCTTTATTAGTCATCCATTTTAGAGTTATATCACTTAAACCGCAGTCTGCATAGCCCCCACCTACATTACTGTGAACACCCGGGAACCATACCTGTTCGCATATCTGCGGTTTGGATGCATTAACTGCGTTTTCACTTACCTCCCACAAAGCAGGCTCAAAAATTTTCCTTTTTTCATCAATTGCCAGGGCATGATATGCATATCTTATCTGGCTGCTAAGCTTAACATCATGAAACTCATATTTTTTATTCAGGCCATTAAACCATCTTAGCGGAATTCCCAGGGCGCCAACAGTATCCCACACACCCATGAATTTTATTATGGTTTCTTCTTCATCAATCCCGTACGATCTTTTAAAGGCTTTCATAAGATCACTATCAGGATGAGTGAGCGGAGTACGGTCACGATATAAATGATATGCCTCATCTACAAGATGTAAATATTCTGACTTCATTATACCACAGTTGCGAATGAGGCCCGCAAGGCTTCTTACCGTATATGCTCCCCTGCTAAAACCGAATAAATACAGTTCATCTCCTGGCACATAATTCCACATAATAAATTTATAGGCATCCTGAATATTTCTATCAATACCCAGGCCCGTTCCGCCACCCATAAAATGATCTCTCGCAGAGAAACCCGTTCCCACTCCCTGCCCATAAAACTTTACCTGTTTAACCTTACTTGCATTTGTATCAATTGCCTCATAAATTTTTTGAACATTTGTTTTAACGATCATATTCCGGTCCTTACTGCCAGGCTTATTCCAGGTTCCATCGCAACAAACAATTATTCGTTTCATATTTAGAATGTTTATTTATTATATAAGATGCGTTCTTTTCACCTGTATTTACTGTGACAAGAAAATATTTCTTTCAATAAATTATTTATGCAGGTGTTCTCTGGCTTTAATTATTTTGCTTACCCGGTAAACCATAACAATACTTATTATTATAATTACTACAATCACATAGCCAAGTGTATCATAATGCTGTAAAGGACTTGTCTTCGTTTTTTGTACTACAATCATTCCACCTATCGCCGCTGCAATACCACCTGCGATCTGTTGTAAAGATGAATTGATGCTCATAAATGCCCCGCGGTCCTGCATCTGAGGCAATGCAGATGTAAGCGCCATAGCTGGTACCATCCTGCTCATTATTCCAATCATCATAAGAATGTTCATTATGATAACTATTGCGAAGGGTACGGGAGTAAGATTGGTGTAAACTATTACAACTATCATCAACCATATAGCTGCCCCGGTAAATACTTTAAACTTATCCCTCTTATCACTCAGTTTACCGACCAATGGCATTATAATTAAAGAAATTACTCCGCCAACCATAAAAAGAACAGGGAGCTGAGTATATGAAACATTCAAATTATTAACTGCGAATGCACTGCCCCAGGGCATCATCATAAAACCGCCAAGTGATAGTAAAGCCGTTGATAAAAACCCTATACGATAGCTGCGTTTCTCCACGGTATTCCATAAATGTTTAAAGGCCGTATGTTCACTTTTTACTTCAAGATGTTTTGTGACGGGTTGTAACCTGAATGTTACTGCTAACCAAATAATGACAGCTAAACCAACAATCATAATGAATGGTGATTGCCAACCCCAATGGTTTGCAATATACAGGCTGATAGGAATACCAAGAACCTGGCTTGCACCAAAACCCATTTGCATAAACCCCATTGCCCTGCCACGTTGCTGTAACGGAAAAAGATCAGCTACTATTGCCAGCGAAATTGAACCAATTACACCTCCAAATAAACCCGTGATAATACGTGCAGCTATTAACATTGGATACGTATTAGCCAGTCCGCAAAATAATGTGCCGGCTATAAAGCCAACATAAAAGAACAACAAGAGCTTTTTACGATCGAACCTGTCGGCAAAGCCTGCCGTTAATAAACCTGAGATACCGGCACTAAAGGCATACCCTGATACGGCAAAGCCAAATTGCGTTGTAGTAAGTGACATTGATTTCATGAGCATATCACCGAGTGGGGACATTACCATAAAATCAAGTATCACTGTAAATTGGGTAAGACCCAGTAAAATAATTACCAAAACCTGGTAAGAAGTAAATTTAATTTTAGCAGCAGTATTGTCTTTATTCATCAGTTTTTGTGGTTTCATCTGTATAGAGTTGTACAGATTTTCAAAAGTAATAAAATGTTTTTGCTACCGTGGGGAGGAGGGGAATTTTATTGAAGAAAAGTATTACACTAAAAGATTTATAGTTTTAATTTCCAATAATTAAAGTGCAGGCCTATATATTCTAAGATTAATTCAATTCCGATGTGAGCCTAAGTGATTGCCGGAGATATAATTTAGTTTCAGTTTTTCAATGGGTTTTATTTACCAATTGCATTAACAAAAATGATACTGAGGGAAACGCTAACCATCCTTGAAATTCAGCGAATGTTTTTGAAGGCAGTATTATTATATATTTGAATAAGTTATAAAAATGAAATCTATATATTTTTTTCTTTTGCTGTCTGCTGTTCCTCATTTTACCTGGGCTCAGGATGTTGCACTTAAAGACAGTGCAGTAAATATTGTAAAAAAGAAGAAACAACCTCAGCCATATACTGCAACCATTTCTTTTTTTAATCATTCCATCGCAGTGCCGTTTCATAAAATTATTAACTCAACTTTTCACCCGGGTTTCCAGGCAGGCCTCGAAGGAAGATATTTGGAGACGAATAAGAGCAAACTTTTTCAAACACTGAACCTTGGGATGTTTTATAATAAATATAATGGAACAGGGTTTTATATAAATACAGAATTTGCTTACAGGTATAAAAGCAAATACAGGGTTTCTTTAGAAACATTGGCGGGGATAGGCTACCTGCGTACTTATCATCCTTCAGATGTTTACGAATTAACAAGCTCCGGTAATTATGAGAAAGCAAGAGACAAAGGTTTTTCTTCTCCGATATTTTCTTTCGCTTTCGGATCTGGCTATGCTATAGAATCGTCTTCAGTTTTTTCTTTTGCCCCTTTTATCCGCTATGAATGTATCATACAAACCGAGTACGCTCCTGATCTTGATATATTGCCTCATGCTGCGCTTCATATTGGTATTCGGATTAATAAAAAAAGAACCAAATGGAAATAAAAAAAATACTGGTATGTTTATTCTTCTCCCCATGCATTTTTACAGCATGCAAAAAAGATTGGTCTGTTCCTGCAAATTCCTGCTCACTGAGCTTTCCGGACAGCAGTCAAAAAAATCCTAAGGATAATGCATACAAGTTGCTACTGGAAAGATATGTATCACGAGGTGTGCCGGGCATTGTATTGCTGGTGCGTACACCAAAAGAAGGCCTATGGATTGGCGCCGCCGGAAAATCAAAAATTGAAACTGGTGATCCCATGCTTCCATGTGCTATTCATCACTCCGGTAGTGTTGCAAAAATGTATATGGGCACAGCAATTATGCTATTGGCAGAGGAGGGTAAAATTGATTTGGATGCTCCAGTTAATAAATATCTTGATCCTGATATGTGTAACCATATTGGTAATGGTAATACAGCAACGGTACGGCAATTAATGAATCATACCTCAGGCATCCGGGATTTTGTTGTGGAGGTAAAACATTTAACCGATTACTTCAATAACTTCTTCAATAATTATAGCACACTTGAATTTTTGCATTACATCTATGATAAATCTCCTGACTTTATACCTGGAGAGAAAACGGAATACTCCAATACAAATTTTGTTTTGCTCACCCTTATTATTGACAGGGTAACTGGTAAACCTCATGCAGATTTTTTAACTGAGCGAATATTTAAAAAGTTGGGCCTTAATCAAACCTTTTATAAAAATGAATCTGGATATCCGCATCCCGCAGGGCTGACTAATTCTTACTTTGACAGGTATAATAATGGACAACTGGAGAATATTACCGAAGTAGCTATTCATTTTGATGCTTTAACTGTGGGCCATGATGCCATGCTTGCTTCAGCATATGATTATGCAAAATTTCTCGAGGCATTACTTAAAGGCAAAATTGTTTCTCAGGCGTCACTAAACCAAATGATGGAATGGAAATATGATAAAAAAGCAAACGTATTTAGTGGCCTTGCAATATTAAAAGAAGAAACAAAATATGGTGATGCAATTGGCCATGGCGGTGCAAATTTCGGAGTGGCAATGATAGTAGTCTACTATCCTAAATATGATATTACCCTCGTTATGTGCAGCAATATTTCCGGTTATTTTGATTCGCCGGCTTTGAAAGTTTTTAAAGGCCTTAGGGATGATGTGCAAGAGATAGCTTTTAAATAATAGTTTGTGGCAACCCTTATTGCAACACATCACCCATTATACATTACCAAAGTTTTAAGCAGCTTTCAAAACTAACTTTAAATGAGAAAAACAATCCTGCTTTTGACACTTTACACGGTTGCTGCCAAAATATCTATAGGACAAATTATTGATGTACATATGCACAGCTATATAGATAAAAACTTTTGGGTTGGGAACCATACGTAGTTGCTTCATCCATCCGCCTTGCCTTGCTATAAAAACTCCACCATGAGTGCAATTTTTCGAAATTAGAAGGAGAATTGGGACGAACTTTTTGTTGTAAAAATCTGATACTTGTTTGTAAACTTGTTAATAGAATGTTTATATATCGGCTATTCAGGTATCCAATATTGCTCTACATTTATTTTTCAAAAACCTTTTATATGTATCTTAAACTGATTGCTAATAATCCCTACCCACAATTTGATATATATGATGAAGACAAGCTTGCGGTTCGAATTAAAATTGATAAGGAAATGCAGGCTTTAAGAATAACCTGCAAAGATAACCGCCGGGTTTTTTTTATAGCCGAAGAAAAATTTAGAAAAACCAGTGTAAGCACTCTCCTTAATGAATACAGCCAGCCGCTGGGCGCTCTTATACCGGATAAATTTGTAAATAATTCCGGTGAAATTGAAATAGAGGGAATGAAATTAAATTACCGTATTACAAACTTTCCGGTTAAGGAAATAGTTTTATTGGAAAATAATAAGGTTGATTCTGTTTTAAACTGCAGGATAAACGATGCCTTGCTTTTGGAGTATAGCAACTATATAAACTATTTCATATTTGCTTTATCATGGTTTGCGTTTCTATCTAAAGAGAAACAAGAGGCTATGTATTTTGCAGAAGTTTAAGATTTGTGACACACCAGTTTTTCTTCTTCTTTCATTCCCTGCCCTGTATGGATACCCTCTAAAAATTGCTGGTACCAGTAACCTGAGGATTTTATAATGCGTTTGTGTGTTGTAAAGTCAACATGCACTAATCCGAATCTCGGGTGATAGCCTTCTGCCCACTCAAAATTATCCATCAACGTCCAGATAAAGTATCCGTTAACTCTAACCCCTTCCTGTTTTGCCCGTAATACCTGTGCAATATATTCCTGCAAATAATTCACTCTTTTATCATCAAACACATTATCGTCTATAACCACATCAGTAAATGCAGCGCCGTTTTCTGTAACTATTATCTCTTTTATATTTTTGTACGCATTATATTTTCTTAAAATGAGGTATAAGCTTTCAGGGTATATCTCCCAGTTCATTAATGTTCGGCTTACATTTCGCTTATCAGCTTTAATAATTTTCGCCTGCACCAAAGGCATAAAGTATGAGTGGGTCACTATCTCTCTTGTATAATTTTGTATGCCTATAAAATCCATATCGAAAGCAAGCTTTTGTTCATCGCCTTGTTTAACAAATGAACTGATGCGTTGTAGTAACTTTAGCTCATTCACCGGGTAACCTAAGCCCAGCAAAGGTTCTATAAACATTCTGTTCAGCAGGGCATCAACCTTTATAGCCGCATTTATATCATTTTCAGTTTCAAGCAAAGGTTCTATATGCGAACAGGAAAATGTAGTGCCGGCTTTGCAATCACTCCTTACGGAACGGATAATTCTTCCACCTTCTGCCTGGCAGAGCGCTGCATGATGTGCTGCCGATAAAAAATTAGTAAGCCCTTTTTTACCGGGGGCATGTATACCCAAAAAATATCCAGCGCCGGTAAATACCATTGGCTCATTTAATACCATCCAGTACTTTACTCTGTCGCCAAAAGTTTTAATGCAAAAACTTACATAATTGCCAAACCAGTGTATGATTTCACGGTTTGTCCAGCCTCCTTTTTTCTCCAGCTCAAAAGGAAGATCCCAATGGTATAGAGTAACCCAGGGCTCAATGCCAAGCTCAAGACAAAAATCAATTACACGATTATAAAAATCTACCCCTGATTTATTAATAGCGCCGGCACCCTCCGGCATAATTCTGCTCCATGATAATGAAAACCTGAAGTTGGGAATATTAAGCCCGTACATTAAACTAATATCCCTGGTGTACTGGCCATAAAAGTTACAACTGGTATTTGCATTATGGTTGCTGAAAATTTTTCCTTTGATGTTGGCAAACACATCCCATATTGACCGGCCTTTACCATCAATGCTGTGAGCTCCTTCTATCTGGTATGCAGCAGTTGAAACTCCCCATTTGAAATCGGTGCCAAAGGCATCACGTGTTAGCTGCATGTTATTCTCCGGTATTATGAATAATGTTTTTTACGCTGTACTCTTTAAAATCTTTTAACGAAGATATTTTTTGCCCCATTTTGGGTACTGCTATTGAAACAGAATGTTTTTTTATGATCATATTAATAATGTCGCATGTGATGTCAGGATAATTAACGGGAATAATCTTTGACCCATTGATCCATTCATCTATCCGGGGTATATATTTTTTTTTGAGAGACTTTATAACATCAACACCCATTTGCTCCAGGGCTGCAGCATTACAATGTTGCTCATATTGTTTTTTCATCGGTATCACCATCAATTTCTTTTTCAGAAACAAAGCTTCCGCAGGGGTTTCAAAACCAGCGCCACAAAGCATTCCGGTACAGGTTGCCATACTATCAATAAAGGCATCGTTTGAAATTGGCATTACCATAAAATTCTTTTTTGTGTATGCTTTTTTTGTGTGTTTCGAAAATATTCGCCAGTTAACATGCTTTGCTTCTCTAAGCACTTTTATGATATTTTCATCATCATATGCCGGTAAATAAACAGTATAGTGTTCTTGATTAAAAGGATAAATTTCTCTTATCTGACTGCGGATAACCGGGGTAAAAATATTGTTATCATAAGCCTTAAAATGAAAACCATACTTATGTGTAGCAGGCGCATACTTCTTTAAAATAGTTTTACCAATTATATCCGTGTCTTTGGGTGAGGGAGCTTTTTTATTGGTTACAGCAGCCTGGTGACTTAGCGATATACATTCTTTTTTTCTTATAAAACATGCCCATGCACTTACTGGTTCAAAATCATTTATGATAATATCATATAGCTCAACAGGTAAGCTTTTTATCTCTTTATATAACTGTTTGAGGTTACTTTTTTTATAGGTTGATAAAATATCAACTCCACCCTTTTTACCGAAAATAAAGCTGAGGCCTTTAAATTTATATTTTACCGGGTAAGGTAATTCAACGTCAGCCTGTATGCCACTTACTAAAATATCAACTTCGCCTTTAGTTAATAGCAAAGGAATTATATCTCTTGCCCTGCTTAAGTGGCCATTGCCGGTTCCCTGTATGGCATATAATATTCTCATTGTGCAGCAGGTTTCATAAGATTAAACTCCTGCAACATGTTATTAAAAAGTTCATCGTTGTTTAGTTCTATTTCTTCGGGATGCAGGCGGGATAACATGTTCAGGGTTTCATTTTCATCAAAGCGATAAATATGCCACTCTCCCTTATAATATTCAAGAGCAGTTAAATTTTCAATCCAGTCGCCACAATTCATATAAGCAATAGAGCCTTCTTTATTAGTAATGGTCTTCATTTCGGGGTGATGTATATGTCCGCAAATTACATAATCATATTTTTGAAAAATGCCAATGTCGGCAGCGGTTTGCTCAAAATTGTTTATAAATTTTAAGGCGGTCTTTACGCTGTTCTTTATTTTTTTAGATAAAGAGAGCTTCCCCTTTTTAAAAATTCTTTCTGAAATAAAGTTGGCCATCCTGTTGATCAAAATTAAAATGTCATATCCGATTGCTCCCAGTTTAGCCAGCCATTTTGAATGTTGCATAGTTACATCAAATACATCTCCGTGAAATATCCATGCCTTTTTTTCATTATCAAGATCAAGCACTACTTTGTTTACAATTTGTAAAGAACCCATTTTAAATCCTTCAAATTTGCGCAGCATTTCATCATGGTTTCCTGTTACATAATATGTTTTTACACCTTTGGTTATCCAGCCTAATAAATGCTTAATAACTTTTGTATGGCTTTTAGGCCAGTATCGTTTGCTGAACTGCCACACATCAATTATATCTCCATTAAGAATTACTTTTTTTGGTTTGATACTTTTTAAATAGTGCAACAGTTCCTTTGCATGGCAACCATAAGTTCCCAGGTGAACATCAGAGATCACTACAACATCTACCTTTCTCTTTTTCACTCTATCCATTTATAGAATGATGAAATTTTAAAGGCGAGTAAAACGTATAAAATTTGTAGAGAAAAATGCGGGTAACAAGGTTCAGTACCCAATAGTGTAAGGTTTTCATAAAATTGATTTTAAAAAATTAGAGATAAAATTGCCAGGAAGATAATGCGGTGAAATGCCTGAACGGTGCGTAATTAAATGGTAGGATACATTCATTACAGGGGTTAGTAGTTTACCAAAGAGAAGCATTTAATGTAAACAGGACTTTACCAAATCATTACCTGATTGTTAACAGGCAATTTTATTTTAATTCTAAAGCCCGACTTTTGTTTTACTTATGACTCCGGAAAGATATCAGCGACTTACTTCGGTTTTACAAAAACGCCAGCCCGATCTCACTGTTGTTCTGGAAAACGTTTTTGATCCTCACAACGTTTCTGCTGTAATGCGTACTTGCGATGCAGTAGGTATACAGGATGTTTTTATTTTAAACAACCGAATCCCACCGCATAAAAAATGGGGTTACAGAAGTTCATCTACGGCCGCAGAATGGCTTACTATTCATCAGTTCACTGATGTTGATGAATGTTTTAAAGAGCTAAGAAAGCATTACAAAAAAATCTACACCACGCATTTAACTGATCTGGCTTCTGATGTGTATGAACTTAACATGACTGAATCTGTAGCATTGATATTTGGTAACGAGCGCTTTGGGGTAAGTGATGACATCCGTAAATTAGCTGATGGAGATTTTATTATACCCCAGGCAGGAATAATTAAATCATTGAATATTTCTGTGGCAGTAGCCGTTACTTTATATGAAGCATACCGCCAAAAGAAATTAGCCGGACATTATGATAATGAAAGATTACCTGTTGAAAAAATGATGTCTTTGAAAAAAGATTGGGGGTTGGAGTAATAGCTGAAAGCAGATTAGTTTTTAAAATCTTAACTCCATTGGGAATTTTTAGAATGCAGGTTTTCCATTAAAGAGAGCTTTTGAAAAACAGCAGGCAAAATTAAATCTTGTATGTTTTGTATTATTGCTAAAATCTTTGCAGTTGCCATCATTGCCATCAGTAGCTATAGTTATTCTTAATTGGAACGGGAAAAAATTTCTTGAACAATTTTTACCTTCAGTGGTTGCATCAACTTATAAAAATTACTTTATAATAATTGCTGATAACGGTTCTGGTGATGATTCAGTGAGTTTTATCCGCCAATATTATCCGCAAATTAAAATACTGAAAAGCATAGTAAATGAGGGATTTTCAAAAGGCTATAATGCCGCCCTTAAGCAGGTTGGAGCAGATTATTATGTGCTGTTAAACAGCGATGTTGAAGTACAGCCTGGCTGGATAGAGCCAATTATCGAATTGATGCAAAGTGATGGTAATATCGCCGCATGCCAGCCTAAAATATTATCTTATAACAATAAGAAAAAGTTTGAGTATGCAGGCGCTTGTGGCGGGTGGCTTGATAGTTTCGGGTACCCCTTTAACCGGGGCCGGGTTTTCGATATTTGCGAATTTGATAGCGGACAGTATGATAATGCAGAGCAAATTTTTTGGGCCACTGGCGCAGCGCTATTTATTAAGGCTGAGGTATATAATTTGATGGAAGGGTTTGATGAATTTTTTTTTGCACACCAGGAAGAAATTGATCTTTGCTGGAGAATACAACTTGCAGGGTATAAAATTTTTGTGCAGCCTGCCTCAGTAGTATATCACGTAGGAGGCGGTACTTTGCCCATGGGGAATAAAAAAAAAGTGTTCTTAAATTTCAGGAACAACCTGATAATGCTTACAAAAAATCTTCCTTTAGCCCAGGCATTATGGAAGATACCTTTTAGAATAGGGCTTGACACTATAGCCGCCTGGAAAGGTTTATTAACCGGAAGCACAGTAACGTTTATAGCGATTGTAAAAGCTCATTTACATTATTGGCGCTGGCTGTTCTTTCAAAAACATAGAAGTAAATTCACTAAAAAAAGAAATAAACAAATACACGGACTTTACCATGGGCTTATAATTTGGGATTATTTCGTAAAAGGTAAAAGAAAGTTCACCGAAATTGTTTCTAATAAAAAATAAGTTTTTAAGGCAATTCTGTTATTTTTGCTTTGCTAAAAATTATATAATGGAACATGAAGTAATTGAAGATAATTCAGATAAGGATTTTGCTCATAACTGGGTTTCCTCTTCCAGATTTTTATTTTTTTGCCAGGTGTTTCTAATTATAGCATTTCTTACCGGGGGCTGTTACAGCCTTTATAAACACAGGTATATGGGGAAGCCGGAAGTAAATGTACCAGGCAATACCTTGTATGATCCCACATACAAATAGTTTTGCCTGCAAAATTGTGTTTACCTATTTTTGCAATCCATTTTTAAGTTCTTTTATATAAGTGGACGTAGCTCTTTTGGCAGAGCATCCAGCAAATGGCGGAACCACGGTCTGGTTTAGCAAGTTCTTTATATTATGCGGAAGTAGCTCATTTGGTAGAGCACGACCTTGCCAAGGTCGGGGTGGCCGGTTCGAGCCCGGTCTTCCGCTCTTATTATAAGCAGGTAGCTATGGTTATCTGCTTTTTTTTTAAAAGATTAGTGTTTACCCGGGTGGTGGAACTGGTAGACACGCAGGACTTAAAATCCTGTGATCAGCAATGGTCGTGTGGGTTCAACTCCCATCCCGGGTACATGTAGTTTTGAAATGCATTGTCAGTAAAGGTTTCAAGTCCAAGAGTGCGCCGCAACGACATAAAATAGTAGCAGTCACTTCGGCTTATAATCTTTTAAATTGCCAAAATATTATTATTTCTTATACCGTTCCTTCCACATCTCATTAAATGTTTTTTTGCTGAAATGTAGTTCACTTCTATGCTTGTGCCATCCTTTAAAAATTTTGTTAACTACGCGGTTTTTAATATTGCCGTTGCTCATGTTCATCATGCTCCTGTTTAATGATGAAAACTTCCATATTTTCCAGGCAAACTTTTCTCCAAAAGAGGCATACCCGGTTTCCACAGCTTCGTTGCGGTTCTCTAAAAGCAACTCGTGCAAATTTATTTTTACGGCGCAAACTTCTGTGCAATTTCCACAAAGCGAAGATGCATAACTTAAATGTTTATACTCATCCATGTTTTGCAAATGGGGAGTAATTACACTTCCGATAGGGCCGCTGTATGTAGCGCCATAAGAATGGCCGCCAATATTTTTGTAAACGGGACATGCATTTAAGCATGCACCACACCTTATACAGTAAAGGCTTTCACGCTGTTTAGGATTTGCAAGAATATTTGTGCGGTTATTATCAAGCAAGATCACATACATTTCATCAGGGCCGTCTGTTTCATTGGGCTGCCTTGGCCCGCTGATTATGGTATTGTAAACAGTTATTTTTTGGCCAGTTCCAAATGTAGAAAGCAAAGGCCAGAATAAGCTAAGATCATTAACTGATGGTATAACTTTTTCAATTCCGGCAACCACAATATGAGTTTTAGGCCAGGCACAGCTTAGTCTTGCGTTGCCTTCATTTTCTGTAATAGCAACAGCTCCTATGTCACTGATAATAAAATTTGCTCCAGTTATGCCAACCTCTGCCTGTATATATTTTTCTCTAAGTTTATTTCGGGCAACTAATGTAAGTTCCTCCGGAGTAAGCTTTGGATCTGTACCTAATTTTTCTGCAAAGAGTTTAGCCACATCTTCTTTGCTCTTATGCATTGCAGGAGTTACTATGTGGTATGGAGCTTCGCCATCAAGCTGTTGTATATATTCACCCAAATCTGTTTCTACACTTTCAATATTATGCTTTTCCAAAAAATTATTAAGGTGAATTTCTTCGGTAACCATGCTCTTACTCTTCACCAGCGTTTTGCAGTTTTTTTCTTTGCATATCTGTAATATTTGTTCGAGCGCCTGCTCTCCATTCTGAGCCCACAAAACCTTTCCACCTTTTTTGTTGAAATGCAATTCAAATTCTTCCAGTTTTTGATCCAATGTTTCAAGAGCACGCCATTTAATATTTTTGGCTCTTTCTCTTGCATGATCAAGATCGCTAAATTGGTGTTTGCCTTGTGGTATAACAGCATTATAACGTGCAATATTAAAGTTGATCTTACGGCGATGCTCAAGGTCTGCACTTTTGATATTGCTTTTTGCTTTGAATGTGGAGGAAGTATCTGTCATGATCTTGTTCTTAATTTTTCATTTTGATAAACAGAAAATTATTTTTAAGTGTTAAAATCGGATATGGAATCAGGGTTTCTATAACGGTTAATTTTTCTGCACTAATAGCGTCTTCTAATCTTAATAATAAACTCCTTTATGAGGCAAATGGTTTTTAAAAATTAATTCTTCAAAGTCTTTGCCCATTGTATAATTGCATCCTTTTTGTTCAAGGTTAGATGGGATTTTTAATCACTCCCAATTCCTTTCCGATTTTTGTAAATGCCTCAATAGCTTTATTAAGATGTTTCTTTTTATGCGCTGCACTTAATTGTACACGTATGCGTGCCTGGCCCTTTGGTACTACCGGAAAGAAAAATCCAATAACATATATTCCTTCATGCAGTAGCTTACCGGCAAATGTTTGGGCCAGCACCGCATCATATAACATTATAGGAACAATTGGGTGTTCACCCGGTTTTATTTCAAAGCCTGCTGCAGTCATTTTGCTTCTAAAATATTTTGTATTCTTCTCAAGCTTGTCACGTAGTTTGGTAGTTTCACTTAGCATGTCTAACACTGCAATGGAAGCTCCGGCAATTGCAGGGGCTAACGTATTACTAAATAAATATGGCCGGCTTCGCTGTCGCAGCATTTCAATAATTTCTTTTTTACCGCTGGTAAAACCTCCGCTTGCACCGCCTAAAGCTTTACCTAATGTGCCTGTTATTATATCAATTCTTCCCATAACATTTCTATACTCATGCGTGCCTCTTCCTGTTTTACCTAAAAAACCACTGGAATGCGAGTCATCAATCATTACAATGGCATTATACTTATCTGCAAGGTCGCAAATAACATCAAGTTTTGCTATAGTACCGTCCATGCTAAACGAGCCATCAGTAACAATTATGCGACTTCTTAGCGCAACAGTTTCTTTTAACTTATTTTCAAGATCTTCCATTGAATTATGCTCATATCTAAAACGCTGCGCCTTGCATAATCTTACCCCATCAATAATACTTGCATGGTTGAGTGCATCTGAAATTATTGCATCCTGTTCACCAAACAACGGTTCAAATACCCCACCATTTGCATCAAAAGCAGCAGCATATAAGATAGTATCTTCTGTACCTAAAAATTTACTTAATTTAATTTCAAGTTCTTTATGAATATCCTGGGTGCCGCAGATAAAACGTACACTGCTAAGGCCGTAACCCCGCTTATCAATGTATTTTTTTGCAGCCTTTATAACTTTTGGATGTGAGGATAGACCGAGATAATTATTAGCACAAAAATTTAGAACCTTATTGCCATTAACTTCAATTTCTGCGCCCTGTTCGCTGGTTATAATTCGTTCATCTTTAAAAAGGCCGGCAGCTTTTATTTCATCAAGCTCTGCTGCGATACGGTTTGTAAAATCACTGTTCATATAAAATCTAATTAATCAGCAAACCTACAGGAAATGGAAATATTAAATCAGATCATTATAATATTTGTTCTGTAACTTTTGCCGGAATAAAACGTATAAACTTAATAAATCAAAATGCTTATCAGAGTAATTTTAAATTTGCCTTTTTAATTTATGACGGAGATTGAATATAATGAGTGTGTAAACAAGTATGCAGATAATGTGTATAGGTTCATCTATAAAAATTTAGCTCACAGGGAGGATGCAAAGGATGTGGTGCAATCATCATTTGAAAAGTTATGGATCAACAGGATGCAGGTTGATAACGAAAAGTGCAAATCTTTTTTATTTACAGTTGCGTATCATCAAATGATTGATCATATAAGAAAGAATAAACGAATAAAGCTTAAAGATGAGTTTAATGATGAAGTCCGTGTGACTTATCAAAATAACAACAATGTAAAAAAGATTTTAAATGAGGCAATAAATAAATTGGGCGAAACCCAAAGAAGCCTGGTGTTGCTGAAAGATTATGAAGGGTATTCTTATGAGGAGATTGGAAAGATCACGGGATTAAGTGAAAGCCAGGTAAAAGTTTATCTGCACAGAGCAAGGTTGCAATTAAAAACTTATCTGGTAAAAGCGGAAAATGTGCTATAGCAAAAAATTAAACAATGAAAATCAATCAAGATAATTACGAAGAATATTTTTTACTTTTTGCTGATAATGAATTATCTGATCCGGAAAAAAAAATGGTGGAAGATTTCGTAAGGCAACATACTGATCTGGAAGAAGAATTTTTAAATATTAAGCAATCGGTTCTTAAGCCGGAAAATGATTTGAAGTTCGAAGACAAAAGTTCTTTATTCAGGCATACAGCGTTTATCAATTATACTAACTGCCAGGAGGTTTTTATATTGTATAATGATAACGAACTGGGCACTCTTCAGCAAAATGAAACTCAGGTATTTTTAGCAAAAAATCCTGCTTTAAAATCTGAATTTGAATTATTGCAAAAAACCAAATTGCAACCCGATAAAGCAATTGTTTTTCCTGATAAGAAGTTATTATTTAAAAATGAAAGTAGCGGAAAAGTTATTCTGTTCAAATGGTGGAAAATGGTTGCAGCAGCAGTATTATTAGGATTAGGGTTATGGATGGTTATTGATCTGCAAAAGGAAAATAAAAGTGACCTGCCGGTTGCAGTTAAAAATGCCATTAAAAAACCGGTTAAAATCAATTCTTTACCCGATGACTCAAAAGATCTTCAGCCGTTAATTACCGTTGCAGAAAAAAAATCATCAGAGTCTTCTTTAAAGCAAAGATCATTTTTACGAAATAATACACGCAGGCAGCCGGTAAAATTAACGGATGCCAATCAACAGGCATTAAAAATTAAAAAACAAACTAATAATTTACCAGAGGTTGGCATTTCTGATAAGATTGAAAAAGAAAACTTAGATATCATTGTTAAGGCGCCACAGAAAAATAACAATGATAACCTTGTTAAGGAAAACAATGATAATAATGACAGTAGAGAGGAAAAAGAAAATAAAACAACAAACAACATTAAAAATATAGTACCCGATGTTGTTACTGCAGCTTATACTTCTGAGGAAAATTCCAATAGTAATAATTATGCGTTTTATAATATCACAGAAGAAAAGTTCAATAAAAGCAAAGTGGGTAGTTTTTTACGTAAAGTAAAAAGAGTTATTGAAAGAAAGATATCTCCTCTTTCAAATTCTAAAAATAAAAGAGAGGTGGCTGTTAATTAGCCAACCCCCCGGATTATATAAATCAAACATAAATTAAACCAGATGAAACGGATAATTTTAGCACACATTGCTGTATTACTTTGCATTACATTATTTGCCCAAACAGATACTACTAAACAATCAACTGCCGATACTATCCGTATTGGAGGGATGGTTATTATAAAAAGGGCTAACGGCAATGAAGGCAAAAAGCAAACCACTATAACAATCGGTAACAGGAGAAGGCAAAGATCTTCAAACATAAGCACAGCCCACTGGATAATAGATTTTGGCTTTGCCAATTATACAGATAAAACCGATTATGCAAGCGCAGCATTGCAAAATTATATTGTAAACAAGCCGGGTTCCTCCCTGGGTAAAAATGATTTTAAGTTAAAAACCGGGAAATCATCTAACATTAATTTATGGTTTTTTATGCAGCGTATTAATCTGATAAAACAATATGTAAACTTAAAATATGGATTGGGTGTTGAGTTGAATAATTACCGTTTTAAAACGCCTTTAAGTTTTAATGAAGGCGGGCCAAATCCTTATAATCCTTCACAGAATATTCCGCATTCTTTTGTATTCAAAGATTCAATCTCTTTCTCAAAGAACAAATTGGCCATTGATTATGTAACTGTGCCGTTAATGCTTAATTTTTGCACCAATCCGGATTATTCAAAAAAGGGTTTAAGCATAAGTGCAGGTATAAGCATGGGGTATTTATATAGTGCCCGCAATAAGCAAATAAGCAATGAGCGTGGCAAGGATAAGACCCATGGAGATTTTGATGTGAAAAAATGGAAGTTCTCATACATAGGCGAGTTAGGCCTTGGCCCTACCAGATTATATGGTTCCTACACTCCTAAGTCTTTATTTGAAAATGGACTTAACTTAATGCCTTATACAGTTGGTGTGCGTATAAGCAATTGGTGATAAAGTTTCTTTTATATTTTTTGGGGGATGATATTCAAACAAAATCCTATTAAATCATAGTGCAGACAATCTTTATCTTCGCTGCACAAAATGTATAAATGGCTCCGCAATATTTTATTTTTATTTGATGCAGAACAAGTGCATCATTTTTCTATGAATGCATTGAGATTGATATGCAAAGTTGGTTTCTTAAGAAGGATTATAAAAAAAATTTACCAACCAAAAATTGTAAGTACCGTTGCTTTTGGATTAACATTCAAAAACCCGGTTGGTCTTGCTGCAGGCTTTGATAAAAATGCTCTTTATCTATCCGAATTAGAACCACTTGGTTTCGGATTTATAGAAGTAGGTACTGTAACTCCTTTACCACAGAAAGGTAATGAGAAGCCCAGGTTGTTTCGCTTACCAAAAGATAAAGCATTAATAAACCGTATGGGATTTAATAATGATGGCGTAAGAATTGTTGCAGAAAGATTGCGAAAATGGAAAACAAAGACTAATAACCAACAAATAATGAACAACCCGGTAGCTATCGGGTATCAACGTGTTATAGTAGGCGGAAATATTGGCAAGAACAAAATAACGGCTAATGAAGATGCATGGAAAGATTATGAAATTTGCTTTAGAGAACTGTTTGATTGTGTAGATTATTTTGCAGTGAATGTTAGCTCTCCTAATACGCCAGGCTTAAGAGAACTGCAACAAAAAGATTCACTAAAAAAGATTCTCTCCAACCTTCAACTTGTTAATCAGCAAAATGAATTTCCAAAACCCATATTATTGAAAATTGCTCCTGATCTTGCTAAAAATGAAATTGATGATATTATTGAACTTGCCATAGAAATTAAGTTGAATGGAATAGTAGTTGCCAATACCACAACGGTTAGAGATGATTTGAAAACTGATAGCAGAGCGATAAATAAAGCAGGTGCAGGTGGATTGAGTGGAAAGCCTTTGTATGAACGCTCCAAAAATTTAATACAGTACATAACCGATAAAACAAGAGGGAAAATAACTATAATTGGCAGCGGCGGAATTTTTACAGGAAACGATGCTAAAAAAATGAGAGAAACGGGAGCAACATTATTGCAGCTATGGACGGGATTTATTTATGAAGGCCCCGCAATTGTAAAAAAAATTTGTAATACCCTGATGCATAAAATATAATATGGAAACATTATTTACAGGTGAAAATATAATAAGCTTATTTACTCTTGCTGTACTGGAAATAGTTTTGGGAATAGACAATGTAATTTTTGTAAGTATAATCATGGGCCGCTTGGATAAAGTGCAGCAATTAAAAGCCAGGAGAATATGGATGATTGCTGGTATAGCCGTAAGAAGCGCACTGCTGGTAGCATTAGGCTGGCTGGTAACTAATGGTAATAAAGAGCTTTTCAACATATTAGGAAAGGGGTTTAATTTAAGAAGCCTTATTATGCTTGCAGGTGGATTTTTCTTATTGTATAAAACGGTAAAGGAAATTCATGAAAAATTAGAAGGCGAGGATATGGACACTTCGGGATATGAGAAAAAAGCCCCGGCTAAATTCAGCGCTGTTATTACCCAGATAATTTTAATAGATATGGTGTTTTCGTTTGACAGCATAATTACTGCAGTAGGTATGGCCCGGCGTATAGAAGTTATGATTGCTGCAGTAATAATTGCAATGATAATAATGTTTATTTTTTCCCAGCGTATCAGTGATTTTATCCATAAACATCCTACCTTAAAAATGCTTGCCTTATCTTTTTTAGTAATGATAGGGGTTGTATTGCTTATTGAAGGCTGGGATGCGGAAAAGGCTCATGACCTTCACTTAAAGAACTATGTTTATTTCGCAATGGGATTTTCATTTGGAGTTGAAATGCTGAATATGTGGATGCGTAAAAAGAGGGGTAAGCCCTTACAATTACATGAGCCCCATTATGAAAAAGCAGTACCAAAAGATGATGATATGGCTAACTGATCAGCATCTGTATTTATGAAGCATTTAATAACACACAAGCCACTATACCTGCTGTTTCCGTTCTTAAACGTGTGCTTCCTAATGATACAGGAATAAAATTATTTTGCAATGCTTCATCAACTTCGTCTTTCGTAAAATCACCCTCGGGCCCAATGAGTATTAGATGCTCCCCGGCAAGCAAAACTTCGTTGCGTAAATGCTTCTTGTCTTCATCTATACAATGTGCAATATATTTTTGTTGTTGAGAAGATTGAGCTATAACTTCTTTAAACTTTACAGGCTCACTTAATGATGGTGACCATGCCTGTTGAGATTGCAACATTGCACTTATAAGAATAGCCTTCATTCGTTGATGGCGAAAATGTTGCTTTTCTGTGCGCTTACAAATGATTGGTATGATTGCTGAAACCCCTATCTCTGTTGCCTTTTCTAAGAACCATTCAAAGCGGGTACTATTCTTTAATAAAGAGATTGCAATTGTGATATGTGATGTTTGATGTGCGATGTCAGATGTTGAAATAACTTTAACTTCTGCGGCTTTCTTATTCTCTGAAATAATTTCTGTTGTGATTATTTTACCTTTACCATTTGTAAGTTGAAGCTTTTCCCCCTTCTGCATTCGTAATACCTGCGTCACATGCTTCGATGTATCTTCATTTAAAATAAGGCTACTACTGCCCGGTTTAAATTCTTCTATATAAAACAATGGAAACGACATTAATTAATTGCTTTACCATTCTGATTGCAGTTCTTCCAAATTTCTTCCACCATAAATAACGCTAAGAATAATTACTGTGTTTTGTATTATTTTATAGATAACAAAATAAGGGAAATTCTTTAGAGGAAATCTTCTATGATCAGAAGTAATAAATGAAAATGTGTGGGGATGAGTAAATAAGATTTGTATTCTCTTATCTAAATCTTCTTTAAATCTTTCACCAAGTCCGGATAATTTATTTTCATACCAAAAATATATTTCTTCAATTTCAAATACCGCATTTTCTTCAACTATTACCTCATACATCTGTGTTAGGTTTTTAAACGGCTTTTCACCTCTTCCCATGTATAAGTTTTCGACTTCCCAGATAAATATCCTTCTTCTCTTTCCTTTAATAATTGCAGTTCTGCTTCCGTAAGGTCAAATCCGTTTTTTCCTTCTCTGGTGGCAATTAAAATAGTATACACTGCCTGCAACAATTCTTCATTGTCCGTTTCCTCAATAGTTTTATGAAGTGCCTTTTTTATAGAAGTTTCATTCATACTAATACAGTAAAGTATTTAAAGTTACAGAAAACTAAAACATTGTTTTGGATAAAAAACATTGAAATATCTTCTCCATTTCCTCCCCGTTGGGGGAGATAGAGGAGGCTTTTTTTTAAAAAGGTGTTTCATCATCAAATTCTCCATCATTCATTTTACTGCCTTTTTGTATGTAAAGTTTTGCCCCATCGCCATCAATATCTTTTACAGGCTTCCAACTTCCTCCTGCCGGGAGAGATGAATCAAAGTCACCGTCTTCTTCAATAAACTTTTGGATATGCAGCAGCGCTTTTAATTTTATGGTTTCTAACTGACCGTTTCTGTGCTTGGCAATGCGGATATGGGTTTCGCCTTTATTACTTTCACCAAGTTCATTTGCAGTAATATCATAATACTCGGGCCTGTACATAAACATGACAAGATCGCTATCTTGCTCAATAG
>JBDSAQ010000381.1:0-6349 GCA_039922095.1 Ginsengibacter sp.
CCTTATAGCCATATTGCAGACGACTAAAGTACGAGATTAATACACTTTGAGATGAGGTAGTGTTACCCGTAACTGCTGCCGCAGCGTTTAAGGTTTGTATGACTGCACTGGTAAATCCGCCATTAGAATTCAGTGTTGACCTGTCCAAGCGATCGTAGTTGTATGCATAACCTGCCAGTAAATTTAAACTATGATCTCCTTTAATTACGGTGCTATATGTAAGGGTGTTCTCATTTACAAAGGTTTGCCTCCTGTAGCTGTTATAGGTACCCGAAGTTGCAGCAAGTAAATTGTTTGCTCCTGTAAAAGTTCTTGATGCTTGAGAACCAGTGGTAATAAAAGGCACGTATGTGGTTGAAATATTATCGGTATTGTCTAAATTGACTGAAGTTCTAAAACTTAAACCATTAATGAGTTGATATTCCCCATAGATAGTTCCCAATGTACGGTATCGTTTGTTGGTGCCTTTATTATTTAGCAATTTGCCATAAGGTGAATTTGTAGTACTGCTCCAGGCATATTGCCCGTTTTTTCCTATATTAGGTAAGAAACCCACTGTGTCTTCCTGCACTGGTGACAGACTTAAAGCCTGGTGAAAAATTTGATCTTTTCCTTCTACACCAGGATCTTGAGAAATGGAATATGTTGGGGCTAAGTTTACCCCAAATTTTAATTTTTTTGAAGCACTGACCTCAAAATTTGCCCTTAGAGAGTATGCTTTATAATCCTGTTTTATAACAAAGGCCTGTTGATCTGAATAATTTCCTGATAAAAAATATTTTATAGTTTCATTACCTCCACTGGCAGAGACCTGGTAGTTTTGAACTGCACCCTTTCTTTCAATTGCATCCTGCCAATCTATAAAAGCCAACCCCGGATGCCCCGGAATTGACCACCTGGGATCAAGCAGGTAATTCGCATTAAAAGCCCCCCCGTTAACAGCCAGCCTGGTAGCATAATCATCATTAACACTTGCTGTTGGAAATTGCCTTAGATAAGTAGCATTGATTACTTCGGTGGCCTGATCAATCCATTGCTGACCATTCATCATTTCTAATTTTTTCGCCGCCTGATTATAACCTCCATAAACATTAAAGCTTATTTTTGGCTTGCCCGTTTGTCCACGTTTTGTCGTAATTATTACTACCCCGTTAGATGCCCTTGATCCATAAATAGCTGCCGCCGCTGCATCTTTCAACACTTCAATGCTTTCTATATCGTTGGGATTTATATTATCCAATGGATTGCCTGTTGAAAAAGATCCATTACCAGTATTACTGGAATTAACTGTTAAGGGAAACCCATCTATAACATACAATGGTTCATTGCCTCCGCTAATAGAACCAGAACCCCGTATCTGAATACTGAATCCTTTCCCAGGCGTGCCTGTGGTTTGTTTAACTCTAACACCAGCTAACTGCCCAACCAATGCCTGGTCAACCCTCAAAAGTGGACGTTCATCCAGTTTTCTTGCATCAAATGAAGAAACCGCTCCGGTTACATTTCTTCTCTTTTGTGTACCGTATCCAATAACAACTACTTCGTCCATACTGTTTGATTCAGCCTTCAGGGAAAGAGACAACCTTGACTGATTATTAACATCAAGTTGTTGGGATTCAAAACCTATGGAACTGAAAACTAAAACGGATTTACCGGATGGCACATTGATTTGGAAACTTCCATCTTTTTGAGTTAATGCTGTTACATTTGATTTTTTTTCCTGAACGGTAACGCCTTCTAATGGTTGACCGCTATTGTCAGTTACTCTTCCACTGACTGGAAAATTATTTTGTGCAAGTGAAAAGTTGGAGATGATTATCAGTGAGATCAACCATACGCTTCCGCGTACGAAAATTCTTTTTGTCATATAGCAGCATTTAAGTTTAAAAATTAAAAATATTTCAGTTATTATTATTCGCTATCCTGCTCTATCCTGAATTAGGCGAATACTTTTTCAAATAAAAATGGATAATATTTTTATATTTTCTGCTCAAAGGCATTACGGCGCTACCTCGGAAGAATATGTACTTTAAGCGCTTGATGTTATCTTACAAATGCATTGGGAACCCCACCATCTACATTCAACACATTACCTGTGGATTTATTCAGTAATCCACTAACTAAAGCAAAGCAGGCATTAGCAATGTCTTCGGGTAAAATAACTTCATTCAATAAAGTTCGTTTTGCATAAAAAGCCGGAAGTTCTTCTATTGAAATACCATAAGCTTTTGCCCGGCCTGCTGCCCACTCTCCTTCCCATATTTTACTATCACTGATTACAGCATCTGGATTAACTGTATTTACCCGAATTTTATCTTTGCCCAGTTCAGCTGCATTTAGCCTGCTTAGATGTAATTGGGCAGCCTTTGCAGACCCATAACCAGCATTATTAGGACCAGAAACCAAAGCATTCTTACTTACAATATTTAAAACATCTCCTCCTAAATTTTGCTTGCGCATAATTTCTACCCCTGCCTGTGTAACCATGAATTGCCCTTTCACTAAGACATTATACAACAAGTCCCAATCAGCTTCGGTATGTTCTTCGATCGGCTTTGAAATAGATAAACCTGCACAGTTAACTATGATATCAACTCCTCCGAAATGAATAGAGGCTGTATCAAAAGCTTGCCTGATACTTTGTTTATTTGTAACGTCAAGAATTATGGATGTGCAACAATCTTTATTATACTGTTTTTGAAATTCGCGGAAAGCAGATGCCAGACGGTTTTCATCGTTATCATTCAAAAGAATGCAGGCTCCTTCATCAGCAAATTTTTTAGCGATGGCTTTTCCAATACCACCTGCACTGCCAGTGATAAGGGAAATTTTACCTGATAAGGCTTTTTGCCGTGGTAAACGTTGCAGTTTAGCTTCTTCCAACAACCAATACTCAATATCAAACGCTTCCTGCCTGGGTAAGGAAGTGTATGCCGAAATAGCCTCAGCTCCCCGCATTACATTGATTGCATTCATGTAAAACTCAGCTGCAATACGGGCAGTGGATTTATCTTTTGCAAAAGTAAACATACCTACACCAGGATATAAGATAACCACGGGATTGGCATCGCGGATTTTAGGGCTATTTTCATGTTTATGATCTTCATAATAATCCTGGTACATTTTACGATATTCAGCAAACTGCGGAGCTATCTTTTCCTTAACAGTATTTGTATTTGAAAGATCTTCGTCAGACTTGAGTTTAAGAACCAAAGGGCTGATCTTGGTTCTTAAAAAATGGTCAGGACAACTTGTACCCATTGGAGCCAGGCGATCAAGGTCATTCGAATTTATGAATTCCAGGACTTTGTCATCATCTGTGAAATGGCCAATCATCGTTGTATTAGAAGAACAGAGGCCACGCAGCACAGGAGATAGGGAAACTGCCTGTAAATAGCGATCTTCTTTTGATAAAGATTTAACTCGTACTCCACCAAATATTGCGGGCTGCTTCTCTATAAATGCCGAGATATATTCTGCACAACGTTCAATTACTTCTAAAGAATTTATGTAACATTCAAAAGCTGTATTACCCCATGTAAATAATCCGTGAGAGCCTAACATGATACCGCGGATGCCAGGATTTTCATCGAGGCATTCTTTTAATTTTAATCCAAGATCAAAACCCGGACGCTGCCAATCTACCCACCCGATTGTTCCATTGAATAATTGCTGGGTTATGCTCTTCCCGTCTTTTGATGCTGCAATAGCAATGGCGGCATCTGGATGCAAATGATCAATATGTTTGAATGGTAAAAATCCGTGAAGTGGTGTATCAATGGAAGGCGCTTTTGAGTTCAGGTCAAAAATGCAATGATTAAATAATTCCACCATTTCGTCTTCAAATTCTATCCTCTTATATACATTTTTAAGACTTCTTAAACGGTTGACGAATAATCCTGCTAAGCCAGCCCGGGTAAGCGTTCCGATATCTCCTCCAGAACCTTTAATCCAAATTACTTCAGTTTTTTCCCCGGTTAAAGGATCATTATCATATGTTTTACAAGAAGTGTTTCCTCCACCATAATTGGTTAGCCGGAGATCTGCACCCAATAAATTGGAACGATAAATCAAAAGGGCAACCTCGTCACCCGCCAGAGATGCTGCTTTTTCCGGATCCCACAAGTAACTCACATATTTAAAGTTTTGTGTTGCTACTGACATATGTAACCTTTTTTTCTTTTTTTAATTTATCATGGAGATAATTACCGTATCCCACAACCAATACAGAAAGTATGATAGTGATAATTCCAATTGTAATAATGGTTTTTGTTTTTTTGCCTACACCCTTCCATTCTTTCAAAATAATACCCCACATGTTAGCTACAAGGATGATAAAGGCCATGTGCAAAATCCATGAGCTGGGGCCATTTCCCAACTTACTTTCTCCCATCCCATAAAAAAAGAATTGGAGGAACCATGTGGTGCCCGCCAATGCTGCAAATAAATAATTTCTACCAAGAGGTGTTTTGGTGTTGGTGTAGTCACCAAAAGTCTTATTGCGGGCATTAAGGATCATGCACCATACAAAATTAGTTGTAAGCCCTCCCCATAACAACACTACATAAATTACATTGTTTCGGAATAAAAATTCACCCTGCCCGGGGTTGGCCGTTGTCCATAAGGTATTAGCAACCTTAGACATAGGGCCACCGGCTTCCAATCCAAAACTGAAGCAGGCACTTAAAACACCAGATATAATTGAAACAAACATCCCGAGGGCAAACTTGTATTCGGTTTTCATTACTGCTCCATGAGGGTCGGTTGTTGAAGCCGAACAAATTTGTTTTTCTTTAATCATACCGCCTTTCCCGCAAATGACAATCGCAATAAGGCATAAAAGAAGACCAGCAAATACAATCATGCCCCAGTCCGAATTGAGCATCATACTTAATGTATCTTTATCTTCTTTGGGATAAAAATCATAATATATCGCCGGAATTAACGCCCCAAAAACGCTGCATAAACCAAGAATAATGCTACTGCCAAGTGAAACACCAAGGTAGCGTACACCAAGACCATAGGTTAGCCCACCGATGCCCCACAGAAGACCAAACATATAAGTATACCAAAGCGTGGTGCCATCCGTAGCACTAATTATATCGGTGAAGTTTGGAATGGTAAGGTACGCTGCGAGTGGAGGCACAATCAGCCAGGAAAACAGGCCTCCCACAATCCAGTAACTTTCCCACGCCCATTTTTTTACTTTCTTAAACGGTATGTAAAAACTGCCTGAAGCAAAACCGCCGATAAAATGAAAAATAACCCCGAAGATGACTTGCATATAATTATATGTAAAGCAAACAATAAGAACTAAAAATAGAAGTTAGAAAGTTTTACCCATCATGTACTATCATGTGCTAATGAGGATGAGAATAAGTATTTTTATTAAATATAAATATAATTTTAAAAACGGTTGGTATGGTGAAATCTTCTCTTATTTTTAAGCTTATCTATTTTGATGAATTTGCAGCCACTCCAAAATACCAGCAATTAGCTAATTCTATTATAAAAGCCATTGAGGATGGCAAATTGCAGGTTGATGATGTTCTGCCATCTATTAATGAATTGAGTTTTCAATTTGAAATTTGCAGAGATACCGCCGAAAAAGGATATAAGTATCTAAAAGCTCAGGGTATAATTGGTTCTGTACCAGGTAAAGGTTATTTTATTAAGAGTGTTGATGTGAATCGTACTACAAAGATTTTTTTGATGTTTAATAAACTCAGTCCTCACAAAAAAATCATCTATGATTCATTGGTAAGCACATTAGGAGAAGGTGCAACTATTGATTTTTATATCTATAATAATGATCTTGGACTCTTTAAAAAATTATTGCATAACAGTCAGACTGACTATAATTATTATGTGATTCTGCCACATTTTATAGAAGGAGGAGATACGGCTCATCATATAATAAACACCATTGATAAAGGAAAGCTAATATTACTGGATAAGATCATTCCGGGGGTAAGTGGAAACTTTGGTGCCGTTTTTGAAAATTTTGAAAAAGATATTTACCAGGCCATGGAACAGGCTTTACCAAACCTGGAAAAATATCATACGATAAAAATTATTTTTCCAAAGGATAGTTATTACCCAGAAGAGATCATCAAAGGTTTTACTTCTTTTTGTCAGGAGTATGCTTTTAATTTTAAAGTAGTTCATGATATTAATGATGAGCCTATTAAAAGAGGTGAAGTATTTATCAATCTTATGGACAATGATCTTGTTGTTCTGATTGAGAAGATCATTGAATCAAAATTGAAAGTAGGACATGAGGTAGGCGTTATCTCTTACAATGAAACCCCTCTAAAGAAAATTATTTTAAATGGCATAACTACAATTT
>JBDSAQ010000382.1:0-6208 GCA_039922095.1 Ginsengibacter sp.
TTACAAATTGTAATAAGTTTTTGCGCTGAAACTCCTGTAAATCTTTGTTTACATTAAATCCGATTGCATTGGTGTTTACTCTTCTGCCAATCAGGCGGTCTACACCATCAAATGCGCCGCCGCATATAAAGAGGATGTTATTGGTATTAAGTTTTATCAGTTTTTGTTCAGGATGCTTACGGCCTCCCTGTGGCGGTACCAATACATCAGTTCCTTCCAGTAATTTTAATAAACCCTGCTGAACGCCTTCACCGCTAACATCTCTTGTAATACTGGGGTTATCACTTTTACGGGCAATTTTATCAATCTCATCAATATATACTATCCCTCTCTCTGCAGCAGGCACATCGTAATTACATACCTGTAAAAGGCGGCTTAAAATACTTTCAACATCTTCGCCAACATAACCAGCTTCAGTAAATACAGTGGCATCAACAATTGCAAATGGAACATTTAATACACGTGCAATAGTTTTTGCCAGTAAAGTTTTCCCTGTTCCGGTTTCTCCTACCATTATCACATTACTCTTTTCTATCTCAATATCATTTTCTACCTTTTGGTTCATTCTTTTATAATGATTGTATACCGCAACAGCCAAAACTTTTTTCGCATCATCCTGCCCAATAACATATTCATCAAGGAACTTCTTTAATTCCATTGGCTTTTTAACTGAAAGCTTATAGTTAGATGTGTGGGTATTTTTAGAAGGGAGGTGTATGATTTCCTGCCCTATTATTTCCTGTGCATGCTCTACGCAATTTTCACAAATATGTCCCTCCTGTCCTGCTATAAGAATTTTAACTTCTTCACGGCTTCGTCCGCAAAATGAACAATGTAAGGTTTGTTGTTTAGCCATTATTGTTTTTGCAATTAGGGAATTTTGTACAAATGTAAAAAAACATGGTGTATGCCCGTGTTAAAGTGACAATTATTAATATGTAAATGTTGCTTATAACTTATTTAGAATGCCATCTATTATACCATATTTTTTACTTTCATTAGCATCCATCCAATAATCCCGGTCAAAATCTTCCATCACTTTTTCATAAGTCTGGCCACAGTTTTCGGCTAAAATTTTAGCCCCTAATTGTTTGGCTTTTAATATTTGCACAGCCATTATTTCAAGGTCAGCGCTGGTGCCCTGGCCACCGCCGCTGGGCTGGTGTATCATAACTTCACCATGAGGATATATAAATCTTTTTCCCTTGTCGCCACCACTTAGCAATATACTACCCATACTGGCTGCCATACCCATACACACCGTACTAACCGGTGATGATATCATTTTCATGGTGTCGTAAATAACCATTCCACTGGTTATCACTCCACCGGGGCTGTTTATGTAAAAAGTAATTTCTTTGCCAGGTTCCATTGCCTCAAGGTATAATAAACGGTTAGTAATGTCTTTCGCACTTTTATCATCAACTACACCCCATAAAAATAATTTTCGCTGTTCAATAAATTTTTTATCGAACATCATACCTCCCATCATCATTTTTTCCACAGGGCTCTCGGGAATCTCTTTTGAGGGGTCTTCTTCATCTTCTAACCTGTTATAATTTGTTTTATATAGATTCATACAAGTGAAATATATTTTAAAAGATTTATTGATTTTTTTGTTTTCTTGAATTAGTAAGAAGCACTTCATCAACAAGGCCATAGTCTTTAGCTTCAGGTGCGGTCATCCAGTAATCTCTGTTAGAATCCTTAGCAACTTTTTCAATGGTTTGTCCTGTATGATTAGAGAGAATCTCGTACAATTCATGTTTTACTTTTCGAACCTCATTTACAGTTATCTCTACATCAGATGCCTGGCCCATTGCACCTGCGCTTGGCTGGTGCAACATTATACGTGCATGCTTTAAAGCTGTGCGTTTGCCCGCTGCGCCGGCACTCATTAATACCGCTGCCATGCTGGCGGCAACCCCGGTACAAATAGTTGCTATATCAGGGCTAACAAATTGCATAGTATCATACAATCCCAAGCCTGCATAAACTCCACCACCTGGGGAATTAATATAAAGCTGAATATCCCTTGTGCGATCTGTACTTTCTAAAAATAATAATTGGGCGGTAATAATATTAGCTACTTCTTCAGTAACTGGATACCCGAGAAAAATTATTCTATCCATCATAAGGCGGCTATACACGTCCATTACAGCGATATTCATTGGCCGCTCTTCAATAATGTTTGGGGTTAGGTTTGTTATGTTATGATTGATATATCCATGAAGTGTATTACTGCTGATACCTTTATCTTTTACAGCATATTTTTCAAATTCTTTTCCGTGGTTCATTATTTAAATTTTAAGGGATAATATTTAACAGATAATATAGATTCAGGTTTTCAAATATTATGCTAACAAAAAAAGTAAGACAAAAGAGCAGAGACTAATGAAATTGTAATAATAACCAAGATTAAATACCTACCCAAAGCCTTAATTAAATTGGAAACGGTATTTCTGAATTGTAATTGTAAATTATCCGTCATTCATTTTAATTAATGCTGATGGTTATGCTGCAAAGAAGTTAGCTCTTCTCCGGTTATTTCTTTTTCATGCGGAGTTACCTGGCTCTGGGCCCAATCAAATAATTTTTCAGTCTGTAATCTTCTGTAACTGCTATCAACCTGCTTTTCATCTTTCATCATTCTATCTATATAACTGTCAATCCAGCTTGTATCACCATCCATTTTCATTTGCCCGAAGTATTGCATAATTTCTCTTTGCATATACGCTCTAAGTTCATCCCGGGTTACTTCTATTTTATTCTCGTGAATTAATTTATCAGTTATAAGGGTCCATTTTAGTTGATTTTTAAAGCCGGGAAACTCAGCCTCCGCTTCTTTTGGTGTTTTCTCTTTTTCACCGGTGTTCTGTATCCACTTTTTTAAAAAATCTTCCGGAAACTCTACCGGGGTTTCCAATAAAAGATGATACAACTGATCATGCAGTTGAGCCCTGCTTTGATCATCCCAGCCTTGTTGGATTTCCTGCCGTATCTGATCACGGAATTCATCTTCAGTTTTTATTTCTTTTCCCGGATAAACTTCGTTAAAAAACTCTTCATTAAATTCTCTTTTTTCAATAAGACCAACTTTAATGATAGTCATTTTAAAATACTTTTCCAGTGCGGAAGGGTCTTGTTTATCTATGCCTAAATCAGTGATGAGCCATTCTCTTTCTTTCTCTTCAAAAGCATTTAATAATTGAACTTGAATACTATCACCATTCTTTTTACCTGTTAATTGCTGTTGAAATGCCGGAGTAAAATATTTTACGAGTAATGAATTATCCTTTGAAATGCCGGTCTCTACCGGGTTTCCTTCATTATCAGTTTCAATAAAATTTACATTTAAAACATTTTCTTCAGTAGTTACTGTTTCAGGATCAGTCATTTTTCCATGGCGGGTTTGCAGTTTCTCTATTTCTTCATTGATCATCTCATCAGTAACTTTTACTTTATAGAATGTAACATTCGCATTCTTAAGATCATCAATTTTAATTACTGGTTTTAAGCCAATCTCGAAAGGAAAATCATAATCGCCGGGATCATTCATATCCAGGTTTCTTAAATCACTGGCTAAGGGTAATGGCTGGGCAAAAATGTCAGGCTTTTCTGCAGTCAGGTATTGCTGAATTTCTTTCTCAACTACCTTAATTACTTCATCATAAAATATTGAAGCCCCATACATTTTTTTAACCATCCCGGCAGGCACCATTCCTTTTCTAAAGCCAGGAATATTAGCTTTTTTACTATAATCCTTTATAGCCTTTTCAAAAGAAGGGTAGTAATCGTCTTTATTAATTTTTACGATTAACTTATCATTCAATAAACCTATATTCTCTCTTAAAACTGTTGCCATTTATATTACGGTTTTGTAGTGGGTAGGTAAGTCATGGGTCAGAGTATGAGTCATTGAAAAACTACTGACCGTTGACTATTGACCATTAACAATTATGTGCCCATGGAGGGACTCGAACCCCCACACCTTGCGGCATCAGATCCTAAGTCTGACGTGTCTGCCAATTTCACCACATGGGCTTTAAGGGCTGCAAAAGTAATGGATTTTGTAGTAAATGATACACCTATGCAGTTTAAATCTTACTCATATCCACTATTTTGAAGTGCAACCCAAATAATAAATTTTAAGGGATAAAGATGATTGCGATGCTCGTGCTGCTAAAACCAAAAAACAGGTAAAAGAAACTCTGATATTTAAGATATGAGCCTTGTGAATAACCGTAAATACATTATGTTGATGAAAGCAAATTATAAACTCAACTCTTTAGAAATCTCCAATAATTTCTCAAAATTTTTTATCAGAATGTCCTTACCAGAGAGTGATATGATATTCTCTTCAATAAAATTATTTAAAACCCTGAAAACGGTTTCATAAGTGGTGCCAATGAAGGAAGCTAAATCCTGCCTGCTCAATACAATGTTAATACATCCGTGTTCATTAATTCCAAATTTATCTGAGAGTGTAAGCAATGCGTTTGCTGTACGGCCTTTCACAGGCATATGTGCAAGATTGCGCATGTTCTTTTCTGACTCCTGTAACTCTCTTGCATAAAACATCATCAGCTCGAATATAAAATCATGATTAACTTTTAAAGACGCATAAAAGAAATCTATGGCAATAAAACAAACAGTTACAGGCTCAAGTGCAGTGGCAGACACAGGATAAAAATTATCTTTACCCAAACCACGATGGCCAACTATATCTCCTTTTTTTGCGAAGCGAATGATCAATTCTTTTTCTGTACCCCAATGCTTGTGCACCTTAACTGTTCCGGTGTAAACAAAATAAATGCCTGTTACTTTTTCTCCTTCATTAAAAATAACTTCTCCCTTTTTATATTGAAGATTCTGGCGTTGTGTGCTTATTGCAGGTATCCATTCTTTCAGGCATAGCTTACACAATAAACATGTTTTAACATCGCAACTTGTTTTACTTTTTCTCATGGAATGATTGATACAAACCGTTCTGGTCTTACCGCAAACTTAAACAATCATAGAAATTAAGTAATAAAGTATTGCAATGTGATAGGTATCCCCTTACAAAAAAGGTATGATGAAAGATAGAATTGCTTCATTCATCTTGCAACAGCATGATCTTTTACATGCGAATAAACATATTCTTTTATAAAAGATGGATGCAGTCGAACTACTTCCCCAACAATGATAACAGCAGGATTACTTAGCTCTGCATATTGTGCTTTAAAAAAAATATCTCCTACATTACCAATAACCATTTTCTCCTGGGGAGTTGTTCCATCCTGTATAATTGCAACAGGTATTTCACTTTTATTATGCTGCATAAATATGTCCATGATGGCCTCCAGCTTGCTCATTGCCATTAATATAATAACCGTGGCAGAGGATTGTGCAGCCAGTTTTATATCGGGAGAAATATCTCCGGATTTAGTGGTGCCTGTTGTTACCCAAAAACTTTCATTAATGCCCCTGCAGGTAAGTGGTATCATTTGAGAAGCTGGCACAGCAATAGCACTTGAAATGCCAGGTATTACTTCAACTGCAATCCCGGCATTTCGTGCGGTTTCAATTTCTTCCTGTGCCCGGCCAAACACAAATGGATCACCTCCTTTTAGCCGCACAACTCTTTGGTAAGAAAAAGCATATTCCAATATGAGGTCATTTATTTCCTGCTGTGAAAGCGGATGACAGCCATATCGTTTCCCTACAAATTTTTTTATGCATTTAGAGGAGGCATATTGCAACAACTCTTCGTTTGCGAGGGCATCATATAATATCACATCTGCAGATTGGATTGCTTTTACAGCTTTTACAGTTATCAATTCTGGGTCTCCTGGGCCGGCTCCAACCAAAAAAAGAGTTGAATTTTTCATATTATAATAAAATTTATCTGAGATTATTTTGGATATGTTGAAGATAATTGAAACAAAACTACTACATTTATGATATAAATTATATTTTAATGACCAAAATTCTACTTTAGCTCTTAAAATCATTACATATTATTATTTATAATACGATCGCTTGCTATTACTTTAGATAATTTTAAATTCTTATAGAATGAAAATTGTTGTAATAGGTAATGGCATGGTGGGTTATAAATTTTGTGAGAAGCTCATCACAAAAAACGGTGATATCAACTTTGAACTTGTTGTTTTTGGAGAAGAAATAAGACCTGCTTACGACCGTGTTCATCTAAGTGATTTTT
>JBDSAQ010000383.1:0-21876 GCA_039922095.1 Ginsengibacter sp.
GGGGTACACCTGTGAATCTTGATGGGTTGGGAGGTTTATCAAATTCTTTAAAAATAGTGAACGGTAAACCGGCTATCTCTTATCTTGGCTATTATGGAAGCGGGCTTAAATATGTAATTGCCACTGATGTATCAGGTACTTCCTGGGGTGCACCAATTACCATTGACGCCGCAGGAAGTGCAAGTACTTCTTTAGAGATAGTGAACGGCAACCCCGCTATTTCTTATGCTGTTTATACTCATCCCTACGGCCGTTTGAAATACGTTCGTGCCAATGATGCCAACGGTTCAGCCTGGGGTACACCAGTTGTTTTTGATGCTACCGGAAGTGCAGGAGAATATACGTCTTTACAAATAGTGAATGGCAATCCTGCTTTCTCATATTATGATTTGGGAAACCCGTTTGGTAATATCCCCCAGGATCTGAAATACGTTCGGGCCACTAATGCATCTGGTACTGCCTGGGGTACGCCCATTACCATCGATGCTGAAGGAGGAGAAAATACTTCTTTGCAAATAGTGAATGGAAATCCGGCCGTCTCTTATTATACCGGGGACTTAAAATATGTTCGTGCCACTGATGTATCAGGTACTTTATGGGATACACCTGTTACCGTTGATAATAAGGGAAATGCAGGAGACTATACTTCATTACGGGTAGTTAATGGCAATCCGGCAATTTCTTACTATGAGTATAATTATCCTAATAGCTACCTTAAATATATTCGTGCCACTAATGAATCCGGTACTGCATGGGGCACGCCTGTTATTATTGATAGTACTGGAAATGTGGGGCAATACACTTCACTTCAGATAGTGAACGGCAATCCTGCAATCTCATATTTTGAAGATAAATATCCCAAGGGCTATCTGAAATACGTTCGTGCTACTAATGCATCGGGTACTGCATGGGGAACACCTGTTATTCTTGATAGTGCAGGAACTGTTGGGCAATATAGTTCCTTACAAATAGTGAACGGCAACCCCGCTATCTCTTATTTTGATGCTACTAACGGAAACCTGAAATACATTTGGGCAACTAATGTATCCGGCACGGCCTGGAGTGCACCTATTAATATAGATAGCGGAGGACGTGTTGGAGGTTATACCTCCTTACAAGTAGTGAACGGTAACCCCGCTATTTCGTATTTTGATTACAACGACGGTCTGAAATACGTTCGTGCTAATGATGCTTCAGGTTTCGCCTGGGGTAACTCCTTAACTCTCGCAGCTGGCATCAATGGAGCATATAACTCTATGATCAGCACTACTAATGGTGTTGGTATTGCTTTTTATAATGGATCGGAGTCTTTGCCTTATTATATATCAGGTGTAAGCACTTCCTGCCAGAACAATCATTGGGTTGGCAATATAAGCAGCGCATGGGAAAATCCTTTAAACTGGAGTTGTGGTTCATTACCTAATATTAATGCAGACGTAATTATAAATGCTGGTTCTGTTGTTGTAATTCATTCTAATGTTAGTATTAATAGTTTAACGCTAAGTACGGGCGTGAACTTTACTATTGATACTGGTTTTAAACTTAATGTCAGGCATTAACTATTAAGTTATAAATATAAGACTATGCCCAAATACTTAATTGAAAGAGATTGGCCTGATGCTGGTTTACTTTCACAGGACGAGTTAAAAGATTTGGCACAGCAATCATGTGAAGTGATGAGCAATATGCAAACAAAAGTACATTGGGTAAAAAGTTATGTAACAGCTAACAAATTGTATTGCCTTTATATTGCCCCGGATGAAGATGCACTGCTGGAACATGCCAGCTATGGAGGCTTTTCGGCTAAAAAAATAAGCATGGTAAAACAAATTATAGACCCGGTAACAGCGGAGAAACCCGATCAATAAATACCATGTGTCGCATGTATTAAAGTAAAAATTAAAAAGCTATCTTTCTTTATTATATTAGTAAAGTATAGATCGCTTTTTTGATACGTAATTTAATATATGAACTCCGGCCTTCCTGCTGCTTTTGCAACACTGTTTACCTGGACAATTGCATCTTTTCTTGTTGCAAAGCTTTCACGGCTGGAAGATTCTTACATATTAAATAAAGCCATTCTTTTCTTCAGCATTTTTTTATTAGGCATATTGGTTTGTGTATTAGATGGCCTTGCTCCATGGAAATTATTTACTGTTCCGAGTTTATCTAACTGGCTATGGCTCGGCATTTCAGGCATTCTTGGTAAATCAGTTGGCGATTACTGGAGTTATTGTTCATACCGGATATTAGGAATCAGAAGGCGCAGTATGATTTCAACCCTTGCCCCGGGCTTTACCTGGCTGTTTGGACTTATCATTTTAAATGAAAAAATCAACTGGATAGGCCTCACTGCTATGTTACTTACTATTGTCTGTGTGATATTATTAATAAATAATAACGCAGAAAAAAAAGAGATACAAAAAGAAAATTTTGGTTTGCCTTTGCCGGGGCTTTTATTTGGTATTGGATCAGCAGCATTAACAGGGCTGGCATTTATCTTATCAAAAAAAACCTTTATTGAAAGGGGAACAACTATTTCAGCATTTCATGCCACATGGATCCGTATCCTTATAGCTTTTTTAGCCCTCTTGATATTTGATATAATACGTAACAAGCATTCTGTATTCATTAAGCAATTCCTATTTGACAAGCGGAAGGCCGGGTTATTGTTTTTTATAATTTTATTTGGCGCTGTGCTTGGCTTGTCATTCTCCCTGATAGCCATTTCCAAAATGAATGCTGCTGCCGCTTACACCATTTTTGCACTGTTGCCTGTATCTGTAATTTTAGTAAGCGTAATTGCATTTAAAAAGAAGATAACATTGCAAAGCTGGTTGTATTCAATACTTGCAATCGCCGGAGTTATTATATTGTTGTGGAGGGATGAACTAATCAAATATTTTTGATCTTATAAATCTATCCCCAGGGTCTTTATTAATTTCTTTTTAAGCATGATGTGAACCATCGTGTTTTTAACTTTTCGCTTTTTATTGTTTATTCTATCTTGCCGCAAATAAATTTATTGAATGAAGCAACTTTCCTTAATTATTAATGTGGTTTTGCTGGCTCTTGTAGGATACTTATATTACCTGCATTTTTCTTCTCCAAAACATGCTGTAACCTTAACCCATTTCGGTAAAGACTCATTTATTAATCATGGTAACAAGGTTGCTTATATTGATGTTGATTCTTTACAAAATAATTATGGATATTATAAAAAGATCAAAGAAGATCTTGATCAAAAGCAAACAGCCAGTGCAAATGAAATAAATAATTTACAAAAAAAGTTCCAGGCAAGGGCAATGCAGTTGCAGCAAAAAGGGCCCGCCATGAGCCAGGTAGACCAGGAGTCTGCAATGAAAGAAATAAACCAGATGCAGCAAGACCTTCAGACAAAAAAGCAAACACTGGACAACGAGCTCTTTAACTATAATTCTAAAATGAAGGAAGACATTTTAAGCCGTATACAAAACTACCTGAAGAAATATAACAAAGATGGCAGGTATGATTATATTCTATCTTATGAGCCCGGATTTATGTTTTATAAAGACACTACTTTAAATATTACAAGAGATGTGGTTGAAGGCCTGAATAAAGAGTATATACAAGATAAAAAATGATTTTTTCAAAGTCTGCTTTTCCATGCGCCCGGCTAAACCAGAACTTCTGCGATGCAATAAACAAATGCGAACTAACTGATAAATAATTAACTTCATCCCGTACTAAACGGGATTTTTTATGAGCCAAAGCACCACCACATTTAAGCCTGCACTCGGTTTATTTGATGCTACAATGATTGTTGCCGGGTCCATGATCGGCTCTGGTATTTTTATAGTAAGTGCAGATATAACACGCAATGTGGGAAGCGCAGGATGGCTTATTGTTGTATGGCTTATCACTGGTTTTATGACCCTTACCGCAGCAGTAAGTTATGGTGAGTTGAGCGCTATGTTCCCCAAAGCCGGCGGACAATATGTTTATCTTAAAGAAGCTTACAATCCTTTAGTTGGCTTTTTATATGGGTGGAGTTTTTTTGGTGTAATACAAACGGGAACTATTGCTGCAGTGGGTGTGGCTTTCTCAAAATTTGCCGGGTATTTTTTCCCTGCCCTGGAAATGAAAGATGAAAATATATTAATGAATTTGGGATGGCTGAAGATATACCCGGCACAACTTATTTCAATTGCCCTGATCATCTTTCTTACTTATACAAATACTAAAGGGGTAAAAAGTGGTAAGTGGATACAGAACATTTTTACAACTACTAAACTATTGTCATTGTTCGGATTGATAGTTGCAGGTTTTATTTTTTTTAAGCCTGAAATATGGAATGCAAACTGGAGCAACGCATTTACATCTTTGCAACTGGAAAAGGATTTAGCCGGAAACTTCATTTCGAATGGAAAGTGGCTTCCTATAGGCGGTACAGTTTTAATGGGAGCAGTTGCAGCTTCAATGGTAGGTTCAATCTTTAGCAGTGATTCATGGAATAATGTAACGTTTATTGCAGGAGAGATAAAAAATCCGAAAAGAAATATTGGGCTTAGTTTATTTTTAGGCACCTTAATAGTTACCGTAATATATGTATGTGCAAACCTGATGTACCTCGCTGTAGTCCCTTTGCAGGATATAGCATTTGCTCCGCAGGATAGAGTGGCAGTTGTTGCATCTAACGCCATTTTCGGAAATATCGGAACTTATGTAATTGCTGTTATGTTAATGATCTCAACGTTTGGTTGTAATAATGGATTGGTACTCGCCGGCTCAAGAGTTTATTATACTATGGCAAAAGATGGTTTGTTTTTCAGAAGGGCAGGCACATTGAATAAACATGCTGTTCCATCATGGGCTTTGTGGGCTCAATGTGTGTTTGCAGCCTTATTATGTTTGAGCGGACGATACGGAGATCTGTTAGATATGGTTTCATTTGTTGTAGTAATATTTTATGTGCTTACGATCTTTGGCATATTTATTTTGAGAAGGACAAGGCCTGACGCAGAAAGGCCTTATAAAGCATTTGGCTATCCGCTATTACCGGCTATTTATATTTTTATGGGGTTGGCATTTTGTATATTACTCATCATTTATAAACCGAAATTTACATGGCCCGGATTAATAATTACGCTCATAGGTATTCCTCTTTATTATATTGCTGCAGCCAACAAAAGCAAAACAACTATTGAGTGATGAGTATTGATCTTGATAAAATATTTGAAGACATAACCAAATTAAAAGTTGCTGTAATTGGCGATGTAATGCTGGATACTTACTGGTGGGGTCATGTGGAAAGAATTTCTCCCGAAGCGCCTGTGCCGGTAGTTTCAGTTGATAAGCGTGAGCAGCGCATTGGCGGTGCTGGCAATGTAGCATTGAATGTGCAGTCGCTTGGGGCATCAGTTTCGCTGCTTACGGTTTTAGGTAAAGATGATGAAGGCAATATTTTGAAAGACCTTCTGAACAAAAGTAATATTGATACCACTTTCATTATTTCTTCTGAAAAAAGAATAACTACAAATAAGATAAGGATAATAAGCCGTAACCAGCAAATGATGCGCTTAGATGCAGAACAGAGTAATGACCTTGAACAGGAAGGTGAAGATGAACTTATAAATAAGGTAGAAACATATATCCTGGATAAAAAGCCGCAGTTAATTATTTTGCAGGATTATAATAAAGGAGTTTTAACGGAAAGAGTTATAAAGAAAGTAGTTCAATTATGCAGAGATTATAATATTATCTCGACAGCAGATCCTAAAAGAAAAAATTTCTTCGCTTATACTGATGTAGATCTTTTTAAGCCAAATTTAAAAGAGGTAAAGGAAAGCCTTCATATTTTAACAGATGGTGCAGATAAGGAGATGCTTACAACAATCCATCAAAAATTACTTGAAAAATTGCATCATTCTATTTCACTTATTACCCTTTCTGATAAAGGTATTTTTTACCAGCATAAAAATGAGCTAAATATTATTCCTGCACATATCAGAAATGTAGCTGACGTTAGCGGTGCAGGAGATACAGTTATTGCAGTGGCCTCTTTATTTTATGCAGTAACTAAAAATATTCATCTTACTGCCGAGGCAGCAAACTTTGCCGGAGGTTTGGTTTGTGAAGAAGTAGGCACCGCAGCAATTAATAAAAACAAGCTACTTGAGGAATGCAGGCAATATTTTGCCCCTGGTTTCTGAAGGAGAATAAAGTGAAATATGCGTCATTAATAAGATAAAGGCCATTATAATTTTGAGGTTATGTAGAGTTAAAGTAAAGGCAAAGAGATAAGTGTAGTGAAATGAAAGCAATAGTCGTCGGCGTAAAGACGTTTTAATCGAATTTGATATTTATGCGTTCTCGCAACGACGTAGATTCACTCCATTTATCACATGATTTACTATGATTTTACATGTAGTATTTAAGGCAAGTAGCACCAAATAAGATTTATATAAATAGAAAGATACTATGCAAAAAATTTCAATTGCTATACATGGCGGAGCAGGCACCATTTTAAAAGAAGATATGACAGAGGAACTGGAAGCGGCTTACAGGAATGGCCTGCAACAGGCGCTGGAGGCCGGTTATGCAGTACTGGAAAATGGGGGAACTGCTGTTAGGGCTGTAAAAGCTGCTGTGGTTTATTTAGAAGACAATGATCTTTTTAATGCAGGCAAAGGTTCGGTATTTACAAAGAAAGGGCTTAATGAAATGGATGCTGCAATCATGAATGGAAAAAATCTTGAAGCCGGCGCTATCGCCGGAGTGAGAAATATCAGGAACCCCGTTGAACTTGCTGAAGAAGTGATGCTGCATAGCGGCCATGTTTTTTTAAGCGGAAAAGGTGCCAATGATTTTGCTATAAAACGGGGTATTAAATTAGAGCCTGATGAATACTTTTATTCACAGTACAGGTATGATCAGTGGAGAGAGATAAGAGACAGCGATCTTTACCAACTCGACCATAAAAGTGATAAGCTGGTGGGTTTAATGAAAGATAGAAAGTTTGGAACCGTAGGCGCTGTGGCCTGTGACGGTGATGGTAATGTGGCAGCAGCAACCTCTACCGGTGGAATGACGAACAAACAATATGGAAGAATCGGAGATAGCCCGATGATAGGTTCAGGCACTTATGCCAATAATAAGACCTGTGCAATTTCCTGTACCGGTCATGGTGAAATCTTCATAAGAGTGGTGGCAGCTTATGATGTAAGTTGTTTAATGGAGTATAAAAATATGAGTTTGAAGGAAGCCTGTGAAGAAGTAGTAATGAAAAAACTTTTGCACATGAATGGCGATGGCGGATTAATTGCTGTTGATGCGAAAGGTAACGCTGCATTGATTTTTAACAGTGCAGGCATGTACCGCGGATTAAAAGATAGTGATGGTGTTAACAGCGTTGCTATTTATGGAGACTAACCTGATCTTTGAAAATATATCTTCTTATAACCCAGGCTTCTTAAAAAATTTTCCAATATTAATTTACAACGTTGGTAAGCTTTTGATAATATTTGATTTTGTAATGCCCTTGTTGTTATTTTAATTCGAATTTTCTTTTTTATTTCTGTTATCTCATCGTATGACCACTTACCCACTTCATCAAAAGTTTCAAAATCAGAGGGGTTTACTATGGTACTGAAAATTTGTGCAGGAGGCAGATAAATGCTGATTGAATCTTTGAGTACTTCTACATTGATTTTCTTCATTTTTGTAAGATCAACACCTGCAAGCACTCTGCCTTTTCCTATTATAACAATTTTATCAGGTACCGGTCTTAGTCCCGGAAAAGAAGGAAGATGTTTAGGCTTTGATGAGGCTATAACTACCTCATCATACATTGAAATTGTAATCAGCTGAGATAAGTTATGTATCTCTTTTACCAAAACAGGGGTATCATCTATAATAAGAGGTTTACTTTTAAACAGGTTTGAGAAAGACGGCAACCAATGAATTTTTTGCAATAGAAAAATAACCAGCAGAAATGACACTATTATCAAAAGATATTTTTTTAGTCTTCTCATGTTATTGCAAATGCTTTGCTGGTAAACCATCAAAACGGATATTTACTTTTTCATATCCGAGTCTTCTTAAAAAGTTGGTAAAAACAAGCGTGGCGTTCACTTCTGCGGTTTGTAGTATTGCAAGCGACTCAACGCTGCTCTTTATATTTCTTTCACCCTGGGCGGCAAGCGCATCTCTTTCAGCAGATGTAAATGCAGACCGGAAAACAGTAACATCTTCATATTCAGTTTTAATATCTTCCGGAAGTATATTTAAGGCTATAAGTTTTGCATGGGGTAAAATAAGGGCAATTGTTTTTCCCTCTATATCAATATCTTTTTCTGTAATTTTTGAAAGATCAATTCCTGCGGTCAGTGTTGCCTGGCAACTCATAAGTATCTTTCTTTCTCCTAATTTATACCAGGTTTTATTATCGCTTGCTTTAATTATTTTGGTAACTACATACTCAACGGTTGCCAGGTCGCTCATCTCTTTTAAAGCCAGCACCTGTTGTTTTGGAGATAAGGTTTGTTTATGAGCACACGAATTAAATAGCAGGAAGAAAAAGAGTAATTTGGGTCTGAACATTATTATTGCAATTTACAAATAACTATTATTGCACATCTTAATTATGATCAGCAGATTTTATGAAAAAGTATGCAGTTATAGTAGCAGGGGGTACAGGTACAAGGATGAAAAACAGTATTCCCAAACAGTTTTTATTATTAAACAACAAACCGGTTTTATTTTATACAATTAATGCTTTTTTAAAAGCTTATGATGATTTGCAGGTAATTTTAGTTTTACCCGAAACACACATTGATAATGGAAAGCAAATAATTGACGGGTATTTTAATAATATACATATACAATTAATAAATGGCGGAAGAACAAGGTTTCATTCAGTTCAAAATGGATTATCACAAATAAAGGAAGAGAGTATAATATTTGTTCATGATGGGGTGAGGTGCTTATTAACTACAAATCTTATTCACCGGTGTTATGATGCGGCTATAGCATTCGGAACGGCAATACCTGTGATTACTTCAAAAGATAGTGTAAGAATAATTAAAGAGAGTGATAATGAAGCTGTGGATAGAAATATTATAAAGCTTGTTCAAACCCCGCAAACATTTCATAGTAAAATATTGCAGGAAGCATATAAAACAGATTACAAAGATAATTTTACTGATGAGGCATCTGTCGCAGAAGCTTATGGGGTAAAGGTTCATTTAATTGAGGGAGAAAAAAATAATATAAAGATTACGGATCCTATTGATTTGATGCTGGCTGAAAATATTATAAATTCTATAGAGCTTTAGTTGCCAGGCGGCTTCAGTTGCCAGCACCTGTTTCTTCCAATATTATTGAGGTTTAAAAAATGAGAAAGATTTACAGGAAAAATAAATGGTTGTATAAGATAAGATTCTCAACTTTTATTATTAATTCCTGGCTCCTTTTTCATCCTGCAATAAAAAGGCAATTAAATCGGAAGAGGATATTTTACTTGTCAGTCTTAAAAGCCCTGCAGGCAAACAATAAACTGGTTTTTGATGTAGGAGCCAATGAAGGATTTATAACAGATATTTTTCTCAAACTCAAATATACTGTAGTTGCAATAGAGCCCGGTGAAGACAATATTAATATTTTAAAAAGCAGATTTAAAAATAATAAAAACATTAAGATTGAGCCATTTGCTTTGGGTAAAGAAGAGGGTACTGCCAGGATATATACTCCATTAAAACAACATGCTTTAACAACTCTCAGCAAAAAATGGAAGAATATTGTTGAAAGTAAGCAACACAAAAATTATGATGAATTTACTGAGGAAGAAAAATATATACAGATAACCACTTTAAATAAATTGATTGAAAAACATGGCCATCCATGTTACGTGAAAATTGATGCTGAAGGATACGAATATGAAATTATAAAGGGTTTATCTTACCCTCTTCCCCTTATATCTTTTGAATGCATACTGCCTGAGTTTTATGAAGAAACTTTGGATTGCCTGGGGGCTTTAATTTTTATCAACCCTGCCTGTGTTTTTAATATTTCAATAAACAATGAATTTATTTTTACGGAATTTACAGGCTACGAAATAATGCAGGAAAAAATTTCACATCTATCAAATATTACTGCAGAAATATTTGCAAAAACATAAGAGACAGCTAATGCATATCATAGTAAGAACAATATTACTTAACAGAAAATGAGTAAACTAAAATTTATAAATGCTCCGTTATTGTTTTCCTGAAGCAGATGTGTATTTTCACAAATGTCAGGGGCTGTTAAATTGCCCAAAGTGCCAGAGAATTCCAGATGGGTCATGCATAAAACATTCTCTTCCCCAATCATAGTTTCGAATTGGAGTTAGTTTTACATCCTGATATTTAGTAGTGAGATCTAAAGCTAAAAGTTCTTTCCAATGGCGATCAACATCATCAACTTCTAAAAAAATCATTGTATTATCTACCCAGTCCTTAACGTATGAATTTTGTAAATAAAATCCGATTGCACCTGTTTTAAATAAGGACATATCAGGAAACAAGATACTTTCTTCAAAACCTAAGTCCCGGTAAAAACTCCTTGAAATTTCGTAGTCTCTGGCCCCGATGAATGGTCGGATTGATATTATATTATGGTTCATTGTTTTACTTTTTTATTCTTACTAACCTTTGCAACTATTAAAAAATAGCGGCAAACAAACTTCTGAGGTTTTTGGTCAAATTTATATATTTTTTTTTGGTTCTTTGTGATCAGAAAATAGCATTCTATTTGTGGGTTTACTCTTAAAAAAATCTTTTATTCAAATTTATACCCGTTGGTTTTCAACTATCCTGACAATAGCCCGATATTCACATCAAATAAAATATGCAATAAATCATACCGAAATTAAATGCAGAATGGCAAACTATCGCTCCTAAAATGGAACCTGAATATTTTTTAAAGATGAAAAATAGTATGCTCACTAAAAACATACTCAGCACCCAAATTAAGGTGGGGGTGGTTAAGAAAATCCAGTGATTGTTGATAAACACTAATCCGAAATGTGAGATGTGTGTTACAGCAAATGCTGAACTATCAACAATAGATGCTTTATTTTCACCTATTGATTTCGCAAAAGCGGAATGAACAATTCCCCTGAAAAATAATTCTTCGCCGATTGGGCTAAATGTCATACCAGTTAAGGCCATTATTGTAAATAAGATTGCTTTGTCGTTTTTATTTATCCCTATAGGTATATTATAAGACTTCCCAATATAATTGTACCAATTTTCATAAGAGTTTCCATAAAGGCTTTGCCCTAAAAAGTAGAGTAGGACACTTACAATCAGTCCTGAAATAAAAGCGGTTAAAAGCCAAATACGTTTTTTAGGTTTAGTTAATCCTATTTGTTTTCGTCCGTACTTACTTAAGAATATAAACGGGGCAATTGCAGAAATGACCATTATCAATCCTATATAACTGTAATTTCCAAAAGCATTTGCATGCAAGACCAATAGAAACCGGGGAATGCAAACTATAAGAATTAAGAAAAGTCCAAATTTCCAATTAAAATGAAAAATTCTATTCCAAACTGGTCTTAATTCGTTTACCATATTTTCTCCGTGAATTAGGTTTTGATGTTGAATTCCGTAAAATTCTGATTAAACACAAGTAAGTCTAAAAAACTTTAGTTGCCCATTAAATATAAACACATAAAAGGCAATTTAAAACGATGTATAAATGTTTTGTGCAATAGTTGTTTAAAAAAATGAATGGCTTATTAATAAAGATAGTTGCTTGATGCCTTGATGGAGTAGTAATTTATCGTAGCACAGAAAAAAGAAACTACAACCCAAAATGCTCTATACAATATGTATAAAGGGTAACTTCAGTTACTCCCTTTTATTTATTTTTACCGGACAAGATTGATCAGACAAACAAAAAACCCACCCCATGCGCCAAATCTTTTTTTGCTTTATTTATTGTACAGCAATTATTATTACTTCAATCACTTGTAACCAGCCTGAAAAAAAAGAAAATAAAATTGCCGGTTTTCATGCAATGCTTGATAATTACTGGAACGGGCTGCTGAGGCTGCAACCGCTGGATGCTACCCAGTTTGGCGATAACACTCTTAATGATCAGTTTAAAAATAATTGCACACAGGCTTACCGTGATGAGGTTAGAGATTTTTATATGCGTTACTCAGACAGTTTAAAAAAGTTTAGCCCGGATGGTATGAGTGAAGAGGATGCTCTGAGCTACAAAGTTTTAAAGTATGATGCTGACATGCAACTGGAAAAAGCAAAGTATGATACATGGAAAATTCCTTTTACCCAAATGGGAGATGCAACCAATACGCTCTCAGGGAATATTGTTTTGGCGATGGGACAGTATGGTTCGGGAGAATCTGCACAGCCTTTTAAAACCGTTAAGGATTATGATAACTGGCTGCAACGGGTACATGGATATGCTGCCTGGTGCGATAGCGCCATCCAAAATTTTCGCCAGGGCATGGCTACCAATTATGTATTACCAAAAACATTAGTGGTAAAAATGATTGACATATGCAACGGGTTAATAAATACCGATGAAACCAAAAGTATTTTTTATGGCCCTGTAAAAAACCTTCCTGCCACATTTAGTGCCGCAGACAAAGACCGGATAACCTCTGCTTATAAAACGGCTATAAGAAATGAACTGAACACAGCTCATACAAAAATGTCAGCCTTTTTAAAGAAAGAATATTTGCCTGTAGCACGTACTACATCCGGTGTAAGTGATTTGCCAAACGGATTAAATTATTACAAGCTATGCGTAAAAGAATGGACCACCACTGATAAAACCTTAGATGAAATATATAACACAGGACTCAGCGAAGTAGAACGTCTTCGTAAAAAAATGGAGGAGATAAAAGACAGTACAGGGTATAAAGGTGATCTGAAATCCTTCTTTCAATTTATGAAAACTGATAAGCAGTTCATGCCTTTTAAAACACCCGAAGAGGTGCTGGATTCTTTCAGAAATATTTATGAGATTATAAAGCCTGCATTAAATAAATATTTTGTTTTGTTTCCCAGAAGTAAATTTGAAATAAGGCAGACTGAGGCCTTTAGGGCAGCCAGCGCAAGCATTGAGTATATGCAGGGAACCCCTGATGGCTCAAGACCCGGAGTATTTTATGTACCCATATTAAATGCCGGCACTTTTAATATTACTTCCGGTATGGAAAGTACTTTTTTGCACGAAGCTGTGCCAGGCCATCATTACCAGAGTTCTCTTCAGATGGAAGACACTTTGCTGCCAGCTTTTCGACGGTTTAAATGGTATGGAGCCTATGGTGAGGGCTGGGCTTTATATTGCGAAAGCCGTGGTGTTGAATTAGGTCTTTACACTAATCCATACCAGCATATGGGCGCTTTGGGAGATGAGATACACAGAGCTATACGCCTTGTGGTTGATGTGGCTATCCACAGTAAAGGCATGACCCGTGAAGAAGCCATTACATATATGATGGCAAATGAGCCTATTGACCTGCAAGGTGCCACAGCAGAAATTGAACGTTACATGGCTGATCCGGCCCAGGCATTATCATATAAGATAGGGGCTTTAAAAATAAGAGATCTGCGTGCGAAATACAAGAACCAGTTAGGTACTAAATTCAATGTTGGTGAGTTTCATAAACAGGTATTAAACAGTGGCTGTCTTCCGCTTTCTGTATTAGAAGAGAAATTAGATAAATGGGCAAACACTCAATAGTAGAGCATCTTTTAAAGAAGGATTCCGATCCGGCATCTTTAATTTAAATCATCTGGTAATAATAAGTGGAAAATATATAAGTAATGCCCTGCAATAAATTTAAATTTTGAAGGAGGTAGCAGTAAATAATTCCGGAGTTCTTAAACGTGGTATTCAAAAATGGGACCTTGTGCTCATGATAATCAATAGCATTATTGGTGCAGGTATTTTTGGCTTACCTTCTAAAATATTCCAGTTAACAGGTGTGTATAGTATCGCTGCATTTATTGCCTGTGCTGCAATAGTGCTCATCTTTATATTGTGCTTTGCGGAAGTGGGAAGCCGCTTTGATACCACCGGGGGCCCTTACACATACATACTCGCCACCTTCGGAAAATTTCCGGCTTTCCTGATGGGTTGGTTGCTGCTGTTAAGCAGGATATTTAATTATGCCACATTAATTAATTTATTAGTAACCTATTTATCTTTTTTCTCTGCATCCCTGAACGGGGCTTTTCCCCGAACAATGATCATAGTGCTTATAACCGTAGGGATAACTTATATCAATCATATTGGTGTAAGGAATATTGCAAGGGTGAGCAATATATTAACGGTTGCCAAATTAATTCCGTTAGCCATATTTATAATCACCGGCTTATTTTTTTTAGAGCCTCATTTATTTGCTATCAAACAGGGGCCTCCATTATCTTCATTTTCCTCCGCCGTACTATTACTTGTATTTGCATTTGGGGGCTTTGAATCAGTGATGATAAACACAGGTGAAATAAATAATCCTTCCAGGTCCATCCCTTTTGCATTAATAACCGCCACGATTGTTGTTGCAGTATTTTACATCATGATACAGATCGTTAGTATAGGCACATTATCTTCCCTTGCAACTTCTGAAAAACCTTTGGCGGACGCCGCTGCGATTTTTATAGGAAACACAGGTGCTAAGCTTATTGTTACCGGTGCATTTATCTCTATACTTGGCACATTAAATATTCTTATGTTTAGCGGCTCACGCCTCCCTTTTGCATTCAGCAACCAGGGGCAGTTCCCTAAATTACTTTCTTACGTTCATCCCCGGTTTCAAACTCCAACATTGTCATTACTATTAGTGGCTGTTGTATCAACCCTGGTTTCATTAGCCTGGTCGTTTATTACAGCATTAACTATTGCCGTTATTATCAGGGTTACTGTTTATCTTTTTGTATGTATATCACTTATTATGCTCCGGAAAAAAAGGCCTGATCAAACGGGACATTACAGCATCCCTTTTGGTAATGCATTTGCCATTGCAGGTATCCTGTTGTCGGCCTGGTTATTATCTGCGGCCAGGCTTATAGAACTGCGTAATGCTGCTATATTCCTGGGGCTGGGAGTTATCATTTATATATTGCAGCGTGCATTTAAAAGACCAAATGAGTGAGGGAAAAATTTACCGGAAATGATAAGTAACAAATTCCAAAGCTGAATGGATGTTGCAAAATGATGTGTGAATGAAATTACTCATGCTGTTAGTACCTCAAAAAACGGGATACATTCGAACAATATTAACTAAACTAAAAATATAGGTTGAATTGATAAATATTAAATAAGTGGTTTCGAAAAAATGTAATACTGGTTAGATAAAATTAGCTAATTGATTGTCTCCCTTCCATCACCCCAGGGTTTACAATGTAAGGCACATTATTATTTTTATAAAATTCGATAATATTCATAGCGGCCACTCTCGACATTTCATTTCTCGATTCTACAGTGCCTGAACCTACATGTGGTAATATGGCTACATTTGGCATAAACAGTAAAGGACTATTTGCATCAATAGGTTCGGGGTTGGTTACATCAAGCCCTGCACCCCAGATAGTGCCTGCCTGCAGTGCTTCCAATAAATCAGGCTCATTATGCATTCCTCCTCTTGCTGTATTAATAAATATTGAATTGGGTCTCATTTTTGAAAAGGCATCTTTATTAAATATCCCCCTAGTTTCATCATTTAACCCGGAATGAACTGAGAGTACATCGCTTTGCTGTAATAATTCGTCAAAGCTTACAAACGATGCTTCCAGAAGTTTCTCTGCTTCAATATTTGGCTTCCGTTTGCAATAAATTATTTTCATATTATATGCCCCTTTGCATCTGATAGCCATTTGCATACCGATGCGGCCTAATCCAAATACTCCGAGGGTTTTATTTTTTAATTCGATACCTAAATTTGCTTTTGGCTGAAAAGCCTTCCATTCTCCTTTGGCAATTGATTTATGCAAATAGAACATTTTTCGGGAAACTGCTATCATCAATCCAAATGCAATATCAGCAGTTGAATCGCTCATAGCGCCAGGTGTATTTCCTATCGGAATACCAAGCCTGCTGGCTTCGGGAATATCAATATTATCATATCCGGCAGCGAATTGAGAAATAATATCAAGATGCTTACATTGATTAAGAAACTTTGCATCCATATGGTTATCTGTACTGAGAGTTAAAAGGGCATTAACTTTCATTGCTCCTTCTAACAACTCTTCAGGGTTCATAGGCCTGTCATGCGGCCATACAGATACATCAAATCCTTCGTTTTGCAATAATTCAATTCCAATAGCTGGTATGTCTCTCGTGAGCAGGATTTTTATTTCGTTGGGCTTTTTTTGCATCATAAAATAATTAGATAATTTATCTGAATGAAAATAAGGATTAAATAAAAAAATCCAGGATAAGTACCCCGGCTAATCCCAGAACTGAAATGATACTTTCCATTAAGGTCCATGTGCCAAAGGTTTGCTTTAAGCTCAATTTAAAATATTCCTTAAACATCCAAAAACCAGTATCATTTACATGAGAGCACATCAGGCTTCCTGCCCCAACAGCAAGCACCATTAATTCAGGGGATACACCACCTGTGATCAATGGTAATACAATACCAGAAGCAGTTAAAGCTGCTATGGTTGCAGACCCTAAAGCAATTCTTAAAACAGCAGCTATAATCCATCCCATAAATAGCGGGGATAAATTTAAAAAAGCAGTTTCTTTTGATATCTCCACTCCAATACCGCTGTCAATAAGTATCTGCTTAAAAGCGCCGCCGGCAGCAATAATTAAAATGATCATAGCAACACCTTTTACTCCCTGTACACAAGTTTGCATAGCTTCTGTCATACGCAACTTAAGTACTAATAAAGCAATCAATAAAGTAAATAATAAAGCTATAGTAGGGTCCTGCAGAAAAGTAAAAAATGTTTTTACAGACGATGAAGAAAAACTGCTTCCAATTGTTCCTGTAGCAATAAGAATAACAGGTAATAAAGCGATAAAAAAACTTTTTGAAGCTGAGGGCAAAGTCTGTTCATTTTTAGAAACAATTATTTCCTCATCTTTTCTTCCTTTCAATTTAATTATTAACCTGGGAAAAATAATACCTGCACAAATGGCTATAGGTAAGCTTAGCATAAGGCCATATAATAATGTTTTACCAACATCTGCTTTAAAAACTGTGGCCAATGTAATAGGCCCGGGATGAGGAGGAAGAAAACCGTGAGTTACTGAGAGAGAAGCTGCCATTGGAATGCCAACGTATAATACAGGTAAACCGGTAGCTGCAGCTATAGTAAAAACCAGGGGAATCAATATTACAAATCCTGCATTGTAGAACAAAGGAATTCCTACTAAAATTCCTGTTAGTAAAACTGCCCATTGAATATTTTTCTTTTTAAAAGATGAAACCAGTACATCAACAATTTTAAGCGCTACTCCGTTATCTTCAACAATTTTACCCAACATAGCTCCCAGGGATAATACCATTATTAGTCCGCCTAAGGTATTACCTATTCCGTTGTTGATAGAGGTCATAACCTTTAATGCAGGCATGCCTAACAGCAGACCTGTAGTTATAGATGAGATAAGCAAAGCCAGTACAGGGTTTAGCTTTAGCACAATTAAAAAGATCAATAAAATAATTCCGGCAAGTACAATTATAAAATGCATGATTTAGAATTGATAATATGAAGTATGAGCATGTTTTTTTAGCAAAGCATTAATTTAAACATTGTATGCATCTGGATTAAACTTTTACATAAAGTTGCCAGTTAATTATATCGCCGTAAAAGTTAGTAAATGTGCAATATTTTTAAACATAAAAGTTTTCCGTGTGATATTAAATTTTACTCAATAAGCTACAATAGTTATACACTAAAATATGATGTTATTTGTAATGGTACTATTTAAAAATTTACCTGAGCGTGGCATGCAGGTTAATTTAAAAATATTAGAAATAATAATGTGGAGATATTTATGAGTGAAATATACACGATGTGATTGCACTAATACGAGTCAACTCTTCCCGTGGCGTAAACCAACAATGCAACTTCCACGATCAGGCTTTACTCGGCGTACAAATATTAAGCAATTAGTTTGTTGAATAAGAAGTAAGTAACCACATGCTGAGCTAAGGTTTTGTATTATTGATAAGTAACTATGTTATCAATTTACTTATATACTCTGCAATTTCTTTATTACCAAATTGACTTTGTGTTTTACTCAATTTATTAAATGCAGATTTAAAAATCTGGTCAATATAACTTTTATCCTGCTCAGAAAAATTATTCCGGTATTTCATGATCAGGTCAATTCCTTGTTTAACTTTCTCTGCATTTCTTACTTTGTTGAGATATTCTATAAAATACATCGAAAGAGATAATTTTTCTTCGTTAGGTGTGGCGCTGCTGTACTGGTTAATAATAAAATCCACATCATCTTCAGTTCCGCCAGCCATTATCACTCCGGAGATCACACTGGCCAGGTCACCTTTAGAATCACTGCTGTATTTTTTTGCCAGGCTGTATGCATTGGCAGGATCGGTACTAACCAACCCCCACAAAGCAGCACCTGCAACTGAATAAGAAGAGTCACTTACATACTTTGTAAATAGGGAAATATATTTTTTGTCATTTTGCCTGGCTAATATTGCAATTGCATTTGCTTTCACTTTTCTTGAAGGATCACTGTCAGCGATCTTTTCAATTTTAGCAATTGTTTGGGGGGTGAGCAATACACTATCCTCGTTTATCCGGTTGAGTGTAAAATTTCTTAGCTGCCAGAATTTATCATCAAGACCTTCAGTTAACTCAGCCATTTTGTTTGCCGAAAAATAATCAAGCGCTTCTTTTCTGTCCAGATAATTCTTTGCATACCTCCATTGCTGCATATAATTCCCGGGGCTTTTATTATCATTTTTTTCTGCCAGCAAAATTTTATCACCATCTACATTTATTAAAGTTGGCTTAACAGGAGTGGCAAAAGTGAAAGTATCAATCCGGCTCTTTATCCAAACATTGTAGCGCTTTTTATCAGCGCCGCTATAAACATCTATAGCAATTGGCAATGTAAATATCTTACCAGTATTTTGTGTTTGCTCCACAATAACCTGGGATGTGTTTGGTGTATACTTATAATCAATTTTTAATTTTGGATGTCCGCTTCCCAAATACCACTCGTTCCAAAACCAGTTTAAATCTTTACCTGTAATATCTTCAAAGGCAAGCCTTAGATTAGTAGCTTCGGCGCTTTTAAATTTGTTATCTGTAAGATATTTATTTAGAGATTTAAAAAAAGCACTGTCACCCACGTAGCTGCGAAGCATGTGTAAAATAGTTGCGCCTTTTGGATAACTTACATTATCAAAAACATCTTCTTTATCATTATAATAAAAACGTACAAGATCTTTTTCGGCATTTGCCGGATTGGATAAATATGTTTCCCTGTTCTCCTGTATAATAGCATCACCGGCATCCTTACCATAGCGGTATTCATTCCATAACATTTCACTGTATTCTGCCATAGATTCATTAACAGTAATGTTACTCCAGCTTTCTGCAGTTACCAGGTCGCCAAACCATTGATGAAATAACTCATGTGCAATTGTTCTTTCCCATATGTTTCCGTCAACTAATTCTCTTGCATTTTGCTGAGCGCCTTCCTGGTGTAAAGTGGCAGTAGTATTTTCCATTGCACCACTTACATAATCTCTGCCTACTATCTGGGAATATTTCGGCCATTGATATAGTATACCCGTAATTTTTTCATAAAATGCAATCATAGCAGGAGTTTCCCCAAAGATTTTGCGTGCCACCGGGGCATATTCCTTTTCAACATAATAACTTACTTCCTTGCCTTTATAAGTGTCTTTAACTATAGCGTAATCTCCCACGCCAATAAAAAATAAATAAGGTGCATGAGGCAGATCCATCTTCCAATAATCACTTCTTGTACCATCAGCATTTTTTTTCTGGCTGATAAGTAATCCATTACTAAGGGTTACATATTTAGCCGGAACAGTCATGTAAATTTCTTCTGTAGTCTTTTGATTGGGCTTATCAATGGTAGGGAACCAAACGCTGTTAGCCTCAGTTTCACCTTGTGTCCAGATTTGGGTTGGCTTATCCTTAATTTCTCCTTTCGGATTAATAAAATAAAGGCCTTTCGCATTAGTGATAGCAGCGCTTCCCTTTGCTTTTACCTCATCCGGTTTAGAAACGTAATCAATATAAATGGTATAATTCTCACCAGCTTTATATAATTTACCGAGTTTAATATTTACCTGCATACTATCGTACGAATATTTGAGCGGAGATCTTGAAGCTGCTTTAATTATTGAAACTTCCTTAAGCTCCATCCCCTTTGCATCAAGAAGCAACGAGTCGGTTGAGTAAAAATGGGGATGCAAAGTGATCCATGCTTTACCATATAAATAAGATTTGTCGTAATTAAATTTTACATCAAGTTTAGTATGCACAAGATCATTGATCCTGGGGTAGCTGCCCCGATATTCGTCTTTCCGGAAGGTATCGGTCATCTGGCAATATGTAATCAAAGGGCTAATAAAAATCATAATACATGCAGAGAACTTCATCATATACTTTTTTATTTTTTTGCAAAATAATCTTCTATGTCTAAATGATTTCACATTTTTGGACAGGGGGTAAAATATTATTTTAATGGAGTAGATTTGTGACAAAGTTTTACCCTGATGAAGTATATATTTTTTTGTTTCCTGTTTTTTACATTTTTTATTACACCAGTATCTGCACAACAAAATCATTTTCTTTATTTTCAAACAGAGGCTAAACAGCCTTTTTATGTAAAGCTTGATAATAAAGTTTTTAGTTCCTCTTCATCAGGTTACCTGGTTGTACCTAGGTTAAAAGAAGGGAGTTACAAACTCACATTTGGCTTCCCAAAAAATGAATGGCCCGAACAGACAATAAATTATAAGCTGGAAAAAGACGCAGGTTACCTGCTAAAGAGTTTCTCTGATAAAGGCTGGGGGCTTTTTGACTTGCAATCGCTAAATGTTATAATAGCTGATCAGGAAGTAGCAAACAGCCCTAAGGCTGAACCGGAAGTTAAGAAGGATAATTTTTCTGAAATGCTTGCAACAGTTGTGAATGATTCTGCAATAATGCAAAAAGATGTGGTGGAAAAAACAGGAATAAAAGAATCTCCGAAAGAGAAGAGTGGGGATAGCGTGAAACCTGTAGTTTTAAATAAAGAAGTTGTTCAACAACCGGATGCAGGTGGCAGGGTTTTATATTCTGTGATCACTAAAAATTTGCAGGTCAAAAGCAAAGGAGGAATGGAAATGATTTATCTTGATGAATACAATAAGAATAAAGACACTATAAGAATTTTTATGCCAGTTGAAAATGTAGAAGAAGAAAAAGAACATAAGCTGGCTGCCATAACTAAAATAGTAACTAAAGCTGATACCGCTAATAGCATAACCCAACCGGCGGAGATTAAAGAAGAAAACAAGGCTTATTCTAATAATAGTATAACCCAGACAGAGCCAATTAAAATAGAAACCGGGATTGATAAGAATAATATGCAACAAGAACCTGTATTAAATCAGGCACCTGCATCAACCTACAATAATAACGACCTAAAAAAGAACGACCTAAAAACGGATACCACCACAATTCTGGCTAAAGAAGATAAATTAGAATTTTTACCGGCAAAAGCCGGAATGATAAATTCCAATTGTAAACAGCAGGCTACTGAAGACGATTTTTTAAAATTGAGAAAGAGAATGGCTGCTGAAAATAATGATGATGATATGATAAACGTAGCAAAAAAGATTTTTAGGACAAAGTGTTTTGCTACAAA
>JBDSAQ010000384.1:0-16117 GCA_039922095.1 Ginsengibacter sp.
GCTACAATCTGCTTTGTGTAAATGCATCAACAGGAAAGCTTATCAGCAATTTTGCAAATAAAGGCCGTATTGATTTACATGATGGATTGGACCGTGATGTGAAAGACCGTTCTTTTACTATGAGCACACCGGGTATTATTTATAAAGATATTCTTATAATAGGTTCGAGTGTTGCCGAAGATGCTACTGCGGCACCGGGCCATATCAGGGCTTATGATGTTCGCACCGGAAAACAAATATGGATATTTCATACCATACCACAACCTGGTGAACTAGGGTATGATACATGGGAAGATAAACAGGCATGGCAACATCTTGGAGGCGCTAATAACTGGGCAGGTATGAGCCTTGATGAAAAACGCGGAATTGTATTTGTTCCAACCGGGTCTGTTGCTGATGATTTTTATGGTGGTAAAAGATTAGGGAGTGCTCTTTTTGGTAATTGCCTGTTGGCATTGGATGCTTCAACCGGCAAGCGTATCTGGCATTTTCAAACGGTTCATCACGATGTGTGGGACAGAGATCTGCCGAATGCCCCGGTGCTTATTACTATTCTAAAAGACGGGCATAAAACTGATGCTCTTGCACAAACCACTAAAAGTGGTTTTATATTTTTATTTGACAGGGAAACAGGAAAGCCATTATACCCTGTAGAAGAAAAACCATTCCCGGTTGCTACAGATATTGTTGGTGAAAAGCTATTGCCAACACAACCCATCCCGACATTGCCAAAACCTTTTGTACGACAGGTTTTAACTGAAGCTGATCTTAATGATATTGTTCCGGATTCTTCTTACCAGGATATTAAAAAAAGATTAGCCACCTACAAAACAGGAAATATGTTTAATGCACCTTCACGGCAGGGCACAATAATATTTCCGGGTTATGATGGAGGTGCAGAATGGGGAGGGCCGGGCTATGATCCTTCTACAGGGATATTATATGTGAATGCCAATGAAATGCCCTGGATACTAACTATTATAGATGTAAAAAGTAAGCCGGTAAACCATGAAACATACCTTCAGGCCGGGCAAAGATTGTACAGGCAAAATTGTGTTGCCTGTCATGGCACTGAAAGAAAAGGTGGAGGAAATTTCCCCTCAGTAATTGATGTAAATAAAAGATATACTGAACCAGCTTTTAAGCAACTAATTTCTAACGGTAGCAAAAGAATGCCAGCTTTTAACCGCCTTAGCGAAGAAGAAAAAAATGCCCTTGCTTCGTTTATTCTTGAATTGAAAGCAACTCATAATAAAAAATTTACACCTCCCGAAAAACCAAATGATCCCTACCTGCAACTTCCTTATACAACTACAGGTTATAATAAATTTCTTACAAAGGAAGGATACCCTGCAGTAAAGCCACCATGGGGCACATTAACTGCTATTAATTTAAATACTGCTGAAGTTATATGGAAAGATACGCTTGGCGATTATTCTGAATTAAAAGCAAGAGGGTTGCATTCCGGCACTGAAAATTATGGTGGACCTGTTGTTACAGCCGGAGGCCTGGTATTTATTGCGGCAACCCGTGATAGTAAAATAAGAGCCTTCAATAAAAGGACAGGCAAATTATTATGGGAAGCAGATCTCCCTGCTTCAGGCTTTGCTACACCTGCTGTGTATAGTGCAGAAGGAAAGCAATATATAGTGATTTCATGTGGTGGTGGTAAACTGAATACCAAATCCGGGGATGCTTATGTAGCTTTTGCATTACCTGCTAATAAATAAATTATAGATAGGCCCGATTTATGAATAGGCTGTGTAAACCCCTCTCCCCTTGGAGATGGGTTGGGAGTGAGGTCCCTTACAGGACTTATGACAGACTTTTTACCATTACAAATTACTGAGAGTTCTTCAATTCCAACAGACTTTAGTAACTGCAAGTCTTCTCTTGGCTCCTTATAAAATTCATTGTGGAATAATTAAAATAAAGAGGATACAGGTGAGCGCTGTCATAATATAATATCAGGCATAAGTGTGGCCAAAACAATTACCCGCAGCCCCAACATTTTTTTGTCATCTTCTGAAAACAAAAGAAGTTAATTGAAACTGATTCAATTAACTTCTATATAACTCTGTGTGGTATTAGCTTTCAAAAGATATCATCAACCATCTTTGGCCATTATATCTTAAAAATTTACACGCAATCCTAACTGGCTTATCCACCTGGCGCTAATACCAGGAGCAGTACTTGTGCTTAATCCATATGGAGTAGTGGTTTGAGGTGAAAACCTGTATTGGGGCGTAAGATCTGTGGCACTTACAAATCCTGCAAATTGTATTAAACGATAATTGTCATTTGCAAGAAAGAAGGTGCGTCCCCATTTTCTGCTTATCATATTGGTGAAGTTGTAAATATCATAAGTTACCTGCAACTGATACGTACGGTTAGCTAATTTTAAATTAAAATCCTGTGCAAGCTTTAAATCAACAATATTCGTAAAAGGCTGCCGTGCACCATTGCGTTCTGAAAATTCTCCCCTGTGTTTGCTTAAGTATTTATCAGATTGAATATACTGATCAAGCATGTCTTTTTGTTGCTGAGGAGTATAAACGGTAGTACCAACTGTGTTACTTAAAAATACCTGCGACTGTAATTCGGATGCAGTTGGAATGTATATAAGATCATTTGTTTCAGATCTGCCTCTGTCGCCAACCAGACTTGCTGAGTATACAAAGCTGTAAGGAGAGCCTGTTTGCCCGTTGTAAACAATTGTAACTGTGGTTGCAAGTTTATTATTTGCATAGGTGAATCTTTTAGATCCATAAGCAAATATGCGATGGCTAAGATCAAAATCTGACGGGGACAATGGAAGAAAATTTCTTCCGTTAACTGTTTCCATAAACCGCCATTGTGATACGTTTTGTGAACTGGTACCTTCATTGGTTACCTGTGAATTTCCATAGGTATAACTTGCATTAAATGATAATCCTTTACTGAATGCTTTATCAAGGCTGGCAGTAAAACTATAGGAAAACCCTTTTTTTCCAGGATTATTGTATAATAAATATATTTCTGTATAAGGATTTATATTTCCCGGCCGTAAACCAAATTTTGTCGGCGATCCGGTGAAACTATACACTGATCTTGCTCCGGGCCCAACAGACATGAACGTTGGAGGAAGTATATTAATCTGTTGGTAATATATCTCTTCAAGATTTTTTGAATATAATCCTTCAATGGAGGCCAGCCATCCTTTACCAAATCTTTTATCAAAAGCCAATGAGGTCCGAAATATTTTCGGCAGTTGAAACTTTTTTGAAATCAGATTAACTTCACCTTTGGCATTTGCAAGGCTTATTCCTAAATCCTGTGGAGTGTACTGATTAAAAGGATCAGCTCTAAATGTAATATTAGGATTATTTACACCTACACCACCTATGCTAACGCCATTTTGGTTGAAAACACCACCAGGCCAAACTAATGGTATACGCCCTGTAAACAAACCCAGGCCAGCTCTCACGGTAACATTCTCATCCGGTATCCGGTAAGTAAATCCTAATCTTGGGGAAATTGACCAGGGCACTTTTGAAATTTGACCAGACCGGGCACCACGCAGATCATAGCTTTGTGATATTATAGCCAGGGCAGAATCATTAAAAAATTTATCCTCTCTCGGGTCATCGAGGTACTTGGTTTTATCTGCTCTTAATCCAAAATTTAAAGTAAACTGATCATTAAGTTTTATTTCATCATTAATAAAAAATGCGAGGTTTAAGTATCTGAATTCCGCAGCAGAAACTGATGATGCTTCGTTAGTTTTACTTTCGAAATTTGAGAAAGAGCGATCATACCTGGTTGGTTTATTCCCGGCAATAAAATCATTCAATGAAGCAAAAGTGTAGGTTCCAAAAAGATCACGGATAAATAAATTATAGGCTTTACTATACAAATTATCTGTGCCTATAGTAATCAGGTTTTTACCTAATGAGAACTTAAAAGCATCATTAAACGTCCAGTTCTTCTGGCTTAAGAGATTCCCGGTAGAAAAATTCTCTGTACCAAATACCAAACTCCCTGAGCCATCTGTTATTGTTACCCTCGGAAAATTCTCTCCAATAGGATTTCTATCATCCAGAACATTTGTATAAGTTAACAGAAAACGGTTGCTTAAATTTCCTTTAAAGGAAGATCTTAATTCAGCAGTTCCTGTATGGGAGCTTGTTGGAAAAATATATCCATTATTGTAGAAGTTTATAGTAGTTGAACTTGTTGCGCTTGTATTAAAGCGTTCACCTTTATTATAGCGATAGCTTAAAGAAAATTTATTTGAAGAATTCACATTCCAATCAAGTTTAGCGGTAATTCTATCTGCTGTTACCTTTTCAGTATTATCAAGATACCCTCCGGGCTCGTATTTGTAAGTGCTCCTAAGAAAGTTAACCAGTTTTGTGATAGAATCGGCTGTAGCATTTCCACTATACTTTCCGCTAAATGGCTGAGGCCTTGTGTTTCTTTCCACTTCACCTAATAAAAAGAAAAATAATTTGTTTTTAACTATCGGCCCGCCAATGCGAAAGCCATATATTTTATTATCAAAATTGGCAAGCTTTGTTCTCTGCTCCTTTGGAATATTGCCGGGGGTTTTGCCGGCGAGACTTTTATTTCTAAAATAATACCATGCTGAACCACTCACTGTGTTAGTACCAGAGCGGGTTATAGCATTAATACCCCCGCCTGTAAAACCGCCAATAGATGCATCATATGGAGCAACCACCACCTGAAACTGGTCAATTGCATCAATTGAAATAGGATTGATATTTGCCTGGCCTCCGTTAGTACCGGACGCTGCTATACCAAACACATCATTATTAATAGCGCCATCAATATAGAAAGCATTATAACGGTTATTTTGACCAGCAAGAGAAACGCCGCCATCGCCTGTTATTTTAGCCTGCGGTGTAAAGCGGAGAAAATCATTCATGCTTCGGGAAACGGTTGGCATATTTTGAATTTTATCCCGGCCTATATTTGTTTCGGTTCCACCTTTTGCCTGCGCTGCTGCCCTTCTTGCTGTAATAACAACTTCTGTAAGGTTACTGGCCTTATTGGCTAATAAGAAATCATACCTTCCTTTTTCGCCCAATGAAAGAAAAACTTCATCTTGTTTTTCATTGTTATAACCAACAAAGGAAGATACCAGGCTATAAGGACCACCAGGTACCATATTGTTTATATCATACTGACCGGAACTGCGGGAGATTACCCTATATGTTGTTCCAGTAGGAAGATGTGTTGCAGTGATTGTTGCTCCAGCAAGAGGCTCATTAGAAGCGCCTCTTATTACACCTCCGATACTGCTGGTGGTAACCTGGGCATTAATTAAAAAAGGGAGAAATAATAAACACAGATAAAAGGAGTAGATTCTTTTAGGCATATTGATTAGTTTTTAATTATCAAAGAAAGTAAATAATACAATAAATAAACCCATCACTTATTAACACAACAAAGGCAAAACTACATTTACTTGCGCTGCTTTTTTAATATGAAGTTTTTGTTAACTGGTTACTCACAATAATGATGAGTAAGTCGTATGATTAAATAACCTAAAACTAAAATAGCAAATCAGAGTATCTTTGCGTATTAAAAAGGTATTATGTTAGATTCTGTTTCAGCGGCTATTGAGGATATAAAAAATGGCAAATTAATTATTGTAGTTGATGATGAAGACCGTGAAAATGAGGGGGATTTTATTACTTCAGCAAAAAATGTTACTCCGGATATTATCAATTTTATGAGTAAGCACGGACGGGGGCTTATATGTGCACCAATTGCAGAGGACAGGTGTGATCAATTAGGGCTGGATCTTATGGTAAATAAAAACACTGCCATTCACGGTACCCCATTTACAGTAAGTGTTGACCTTTTAGGGCATGGGTGCACTACAGGAATATCATCCCACGACAGAGCTAAAACTATTCAGGCATTGATAGATCCGGATACAAAACCAGAAGACCTTGGCAGGCCGGGGCATATATTTCCACTAAGAGCAAAAAGCGGAGGGGTATTAAGAAGAGCTGGCCATACAGAGGCTACTATTGATCTTGCCAACCTTGCAGGGCATGGCGAGGCCGGGGCATTGGTTGAAATTATGAATGAAGACGGCACTATGGCAAGATTACCACAGTTAAAAATAATTGCTGAAAAGTTCGATCTTAAATTAATTTCTATAAAAGACCTGATTGAATACCGGCTTCAAACTGAAACATTAATACATGAAGAAGTAAGGGTAAAAATGCCTACCAAATATGGCATTTTTGAGCTGATAGCTTTTAAGCAGCTCAACACTGGTGAAGTGCACATGGCTTTAAAAAAAGGGAACTGGAGAAAAGATGAGCCGGTGCTTGTCCGGGTACATTCGAGTTGTTTAACAGGTGATATTTTAGGCTCACTCCGGTGCGATTGTGGTGACCAGTTGCATAATGCGATGAAAATTGTAGAAGCAGAAGGAAAAGGGGTTGTTTTATATATGAACCAGGAAGGCCGTGGTATCGGGCTGCTAAATAAATTAAAAGCCTATAAGCTGCAAGAAGAGGGTAGGGACACTGTGGAAGCCAACCTTGAATTAGGTTTTAAAATGGACGAAAGAGATTATGGTGTTGGCGCCCAGATTTTAAGAGCTCTCGATGTTACAAAAATCAGGCTTATCAGCAATAACCCCCGCAAGCGTGCCGGGCTCTTGGGTTATGGACTTGAAATTGTTGATACTGTATCTATTGAAATTGTTGCTAACAAACATAACAGGAAATATCTTGAAACTAAAAGAGATAAACTGGGTCATGATATTATGGCGAAAGGATAAAAAGTAAAGCTTCTCATTACATTTCACATTACTTTATCGGCCTGGCTTACCATTCACTTTCTTTCTATAATCTTTACAGATAACGGTTATGCAAAAAATAAACTGGGGAATAATTGGTTGCGGGGATGTAACTGAAATTAAAAGCGGCCCTGCTTTTAATAAAGTAAAAAACTCTGCTCTTGTTGCTGTAATGCGAAGAGATGCTGAAAAAGCAAAAGATTATGCCAAGCGACATAATGTACCCACATGGTACGATAAGGCATCTGATCTTATTAATGATCCTAAAATTAACGCAATCTATATTGCAACCCCTCCTTCTTCTCATGAAGAGTATACCATAGCTGCAACACAGGCGGGTAAGCCAGTGTACGTAGAAAAACCAATGACCCTAAATTTTGACTCAGCCACCAGAATGATGAATATTGCCAACCAAAATAATGTGAAATTAGTTGTAGCACATTACCGGCGGGCACAACCCTTCTTTAAAAAAATTAAAGAATTAATTAATGAAAAAGCTGTTGGCGATATTAGGTTTGCAAAGATTGAATTGTATAAAAAACCTGCGTCACAGGAGTATCTCACAGATCCTAAAACTCTATGGAGAGTAAACCCTTCTATTGCAGGCGGAGGCTTATTCAATGATCTTGCGCCGCATCAACTTGATCTTGCATATTATTTTTTTGGAGAGATTGAAAAAGCATCCGGCTATGCAACTAACCAGGCAGGCATGTATCAGGCTGATGATATTGTTGCAGGAAATATACTTTTTAAAAGCGGGGTTCTGCTTAGCGGTACATGGTGTTTTAATGTGGCTGAGCAAGATGAAAAAGATAGCTTTGAAATTACAGGTTCAGAAGGTAAAATTAGCTTTAGCATTTTTGGCAATCATGAGGCAACTGTAACTAAAAATGGCAAAACAGAAATTATCTCATTTGAAATACCAGCTCATGTTCAACAGCCAATGATTGAAAAAGTAGTTGAATACTTTTTAGAGGATGGCCCAAATCCGTGCAGTGCCAAAGATGGAGTTGAAATTATGCGCCTGATAGATAAGTTTACACTTAAATAATATTTCTGCGATATAAACCAACCTTGTTAAAAGTGCGAAAACGCCACGTAAAGCCATCTGCCAGTTTGAAAGTTAGTGCATATATTTGCGGCTCAAAAAATATTTAATCACCTACCTAAAACATCAGATAAAATGAAAAAGATTCTCACCACTGCGTTAATTACCGCAGGTTTAATTGCAGGCAATTATGTATCTGCACAAAATACCCCTCCTGATAAAAGTAAAAGACCAAGCCCCCCGGCCACAGTTACTCAAACCATTAGTTCAGGAGCTACCATTACAATTAATTATAGCCAGCCTTCAGTAAAAGGCCGCACAATTGGTAAAGACCTGGAGCCGATGGACAATAAAGTGTGGCGTACCGGCGCTAATGAAGCCACAGTATTTGAAACCGATAAAAATGTAATGGTGCAAGGCAAAGAACTGGCAGCCGGTAAGTATGGTTTGTTTACAATATTTAATGGTAATGATGTTACTGTAATATTCAATAAAACTTCTGAGCAATGGGGAGCATTTAATTACAAGGAAAGTGATGATGCCTTGCGTGTAAATGCAAAGTCAGTAACTGCTGCTTCTCCCTCTGAAAAGTTAACCTTTAAAATATCTCCTGATGGCGTGGTATCCTTACTTTGGGACAAAAAAAAAGTTGATTTCTCTGTAAAATAATTAAGATGTTTTATAATTGAAAAAGATGCTCTTTATTGCAGCATCTTTTTTAATTAAATAGAGGCTGTCTTTTTGAAACAGCCTCCTGATTTAACCCTTAAAACAACTAAAATTTTATATTTTCATTTGGGTGATAATTCCATTTACGAATATGTGTGTTTTATGGTTTTGATGCTTTAAAAATTTACAGCATATCAGGTAAGCAGGAATAAAAATTCGTTATCACCCGGATAGTTCCATCAGGTTAAAGGTTAATCAAGGGCATAGCTTAAGTTCATTCCTGGTTATAAATTTTATTATATATTGTCCCTCTTTCTCAATGGAAGTTTACATCATGGAAACTGCACAGCTTTATCAACTCTTTTTACAGCGGCACTCTGTAACAACTGACACCAGGAATATTTCCCCAGGCGATATTTTCTTTGCATTAAAAGGCCCAAGGTTTAATGGGAATACGTTTGCTCAACAGGCTTTAAGCATGGGTGCATCATATGTAGTTATAGATGAGCCTATAAATTTTACTGACGATCGTATCATCAGAACAACAAATGCTTTGTCTGCTTTGCAACAATTATCACATTATCACCGTAAGCAATTTAATATTCCATTTATTGCCATAACAGGCAGCAATGGAAAAACAACTACTAAAGAACTTGTGAATGCTGTTTTATCATCAACTTATAAAACTTATACCACCAGGGGCAACTTAAATAATTATATTGGTATACCATTAACTCTTTTAAAAATAAAGAAAGATGCTCAATTAGCAGTTATTGAAATGGGCGCTAATAATCCCAAAGAAATTGAAGGGTATTGTAAATATGTACAACCCACTCATGGTTTGATAACCAATTTTGGGAAAGCCCATCTGGAAGGGTTTGGCAGCATTGAAGGGGTGAGAAAGGCTAAAGGGGAATTATTTGATTACCTCAAAAATAATAATGGAACTGCATTTATAAATGAGGATGATGAATTTATGAGCCAGATGAGTAAGGGAATTAAAGAAATTATTACATACGGAACAACAAGCGGGGATACAAGAGGAAAGATTTCAAATAACAACATTTTTTTAAACCTTAAAATTTCAGGAAGTTCTGACGATTTGAATACCCATCTGGTGGGAGAATATAATCTTGCTAATGTATTAGCTTCAGTGGCCATAGGAAGATACTTTAAAGTGCCTGAGGCTAAAATAAAAGTAGCTATAGAAACCTATATACCAACTAACAGCCGCTCTCAAATAATAAAGAAAGATTCAAATACAATTATTCTTGATGCCTATAATGCCAACCCATCAAGCATGAAAGCTGCAATAGAAAATTTCGCAAAAATGGATGTTGCTGATAAAGTGTTATTACTTGGCGGCATGATGGAATTAGGTAATGAAAGTAACCATGAGCACGAACAAATAATAAATATGATTAACCAATGCTCCTGGTATAAAGTTGTGTTAGTTGGTCCACAATTTAAGGAGATAAAAAACCCCTATATCAACCTGGAAAATTCAACAGATGCTAAAGAATGGTTTAGAGAACAGGATTTTAAAAATACTCACATACTAATTAAGGGATCAAGGAGCATGCAGATGGAAAATATTTTGGAGTAACAGAAAGGCTTATACGATTTTTCTTTCAGGAAGTCTTTAAATCTGATTTCTCAGCCTGTTAAAGATTGTATCCAAAACAGTTTGTCATTATGTGTTTCAATCCGGTGTATCATCAAAACCAGGGGCCTTAATTCTTTCCCTGCATTATAAGTTGGATGGGCTGTAAGCCACAGCAGGCACATCCTTTGAATATGTACCAGGCATCTTTGCACTATCACCTCCGGCAGTATTTTTTTGATGGCTTTAAGGGTGGCTTTATGACCATCACAAGTAATACTGGCTATCTGTAATCCAAGGTTTAGTAGATTGAATAGATCTTCTTTTATCTCGTTATATCGCTCTCCATCAGAAAAACGAAACAGTTGTGTGTAACTAATTTTATCATCCTGGTAACAGACCACACAAAACTTTTTAAAGTACGTAGCATCTACTCTTAAATGAATATTATCATGATGAATGATCGGCGTTAGGGGCGCCCGGCTGAGGAAATAATAAAATGTTTTTTGAAGCGTGTCCTTTGACAAACCGCTATCTCTTTGAAGTGTCTTATAAATCTGCCTTTCCAATACCCATTTGCGAAACCAGGCAAAACGATTTTTTATAACCTGAACAGGATTACTGCGGGTAAATAAAATACCGCATTGCTTACATTTAAATCTTTGTTTGCCTGCCCGTTTCCCCCATCCGATTACTGCTAAACTACCACAAGCCCAGCAGCGTTTTTTTAAGCTTTTTCATAAAGCAAAAAAAGTTTAGTGAACCCGTTTTCTCTAAACTTCTTTCAAATCCTTATCCAATATCAATTGCAAAGGATTTTACCAACCATTTTTCAGTATTATACCGATTTTAAAGCCTGCCCGGTGCTGTTCATATTACAAAAGACAAAAGCCGGCAATAGGCGATAATGATTGCATTACGTATTACCACAGAAGAAAACTTCTTTCTAAGCAACCTCTCCGAAGGGGTGTGCGCTTTATGTTTTTATAAAAGTATAATTTAATAAATGCCCGTTCTTAAACAAAACCATAGGTAATACAAGAAGGATAATTCCAGCAATCTTAAATGGTTTCTTCATAGCAGTTGATATTTGTGCAAATGGCAGGTATGAAGATAAAGCAACTGAAGATGGCGGCCCTTGATTAACGATTCTTCAGGGGTAGGAGATCTATGTGGAAATTGCCTGGTGTATAATGTGCAATCATGTTCATTTAATAATATCTGCCAAACAAAATAATGTTAGTGATGTATTGGGAGATTTTAAAAAATATACAAGCAGGCAAATTATCAAAGCCATCGCAGATCATCCCGGTGAAAGCAGGGCACAAAAAAACATAACACCTCCTGGTATGAGTTTATTTACAATCAGTAAAGTGTTTTAGTCAACACTTATTTTAATACGTTTAAATGTTTACCTGTATTTACTCTTACAGTTCCGGGAGCTATTGCTTCTATAGATTTACAATTAGCATTTACATCTACCGTTACAATATGGCTTATAACTACACTGTTGTTACCAGTAGGCACAATGTTATCGCTCCAGGTGGCAGGATCGCTCCAGTTGCCATCTTTAACACTGTAGAATTTTGCAGGATCAATTACATAAAGTGAGCCTGATACATCTTTAAAATTCCCATTAGAAGCATTCACATCAATAATATAGTGACAAAGGCTATCCGTTATTGGTGAGTTAAACGAAAAGCTAATTTGCTTTACTTCACCCGGCTGAATGGTACCCACATTAATTGAATCAGCACTGGTAAGAACATAACCTGCTGTTAACGGGCTTATTTTAAAGCTCACATTATTTTGGGGTTGAGCGCCATAATTTTTAAAAGTATAAACAACACTGCCAGATGAACCGGGTACATGATTGTGGTTAAGTTTATAACTTTCCTGCACCAGGAATGGGGGGGCAGATATGCCTTTAGTATTAATATCATTTACGAGGTTTGTAATACCGTTAATTGCAGAATCATTTAAAGTTTTTATTTGGTTTGCCAGGTTATTTAGCTCCACTTTATAAGGCGATTTATCTGTATCGAATATATAGGCGAGGTTTTGATAGTACAAGGCATGCCTGATGGTATATTGTTGAACTACGAAAGAATCAATCACTTTCCTTAACTTATTTTCGAAACCTGGTATCAAAATAATGGCACTATCTGTAGAAGCCCACAGGCCATTTAAAGTTTTGATCATTTCATCAGTATACAAAGAATCTTCTTTTGCAAACTCCTTATATTTTGTGCCATACGTTGTAGCACTGTATACAGATGCATTATATACAGCCTGTAAATCAGTAAGCTTTTGATTATAGCTATTTTTACGGGCTAATAATGTAGCAGGCGAATTTGGTGAAGCAGGGTTAGAAACCTTGTAAGAACCAGGCACGCCACGTAACAGCCCTGCATCAGGTGTAATTTTTTCAGACAATTTAATTACCTCATAGGAGCCGATGGCCCCCTGGTATATTGTACCTGCCAGGGCTGTAATTTTTATTCCTTTGGCTACAGTAGCCAGGCCTTTGGCAATTGCAGCTGCAACCTGACCGCCGGGGACTAATGCCAAAGCGGTAGCTGCATCTAATACACCGGCTGCCGCATCAGCCACTTTTGCTGTTTTTGATAAAAGTTCTATAGTAGCTTTTCTGTTAACAAGTGTATCATTGGCATATTTTGCAATAGAGTTTGCATTAGGGTTAAAAAGATTATCATAGGTTTCGTTGTAAGTAAACTTAGACACTCCATGTTTACTGGAGTTGCTGGCATTATACACAAAGTTCTTGTGCCAGTAATCTGTATATACGTATTTATAAAATTGAGATGCTGCTGATGTGGCAATTAACTTTTTAGCGTTGTCAAAAATGGCTTTTTTCCCAGCCCCTTTTCCTCCCTGTTCCAGGATATCTATAGATAAATCTGAGGCCTCGTTTATACAAGTGATGGATTTATCAAAAATAGATTTTGCCTGCGGATAAGCTCCGAGAGATGATGATACTAAATTAAGTCCTGAAACAACTCCTTCTTTCAATAATCTAAGGCTGCTGACTGCAAGTTTACTCACCTGGTCTAAAGTTTCTCCTAACTCCGCAAAAGGGTCTGTCTCTGTGCCTACTTTGTCTTTAACTTTAGAAGCGAATATTTCAAAGTTGGTCATAAGTTCGATAGCATCTATAGCATTTGCTATCATATCACTGTTTAAATCGGTTGATGACCCGCCGAGGCTATAGACAGTGGCTAATGCCGCGTAATAATTCGCCAGGTTATCCACTTTCTTTTTATGATCAGCTTTTATGCTAGCAGGATCATAAAATGGTTCATATGCAAGTTCATAGCCCGTTAGATTAAAGCCATCTACACAAACCAGGCTGCTTAATTCAATTAAGAAAGGCAGTTTTAGTGTAAAGCATCTGTTTTCCATTTTAGGTCTGAAGGCTTTTAATTCCCTGATCAAACTATCCGGCATTAAAACAGGCAGCATTAAAGTATGATTTCTTATATCGTTATACACGTACTTCATTTCCTTACCTTCACTTTTAAAAGAGACTTCCACAGTATACAATTTATTATCTTCTGCCTGCTTTAACTCAAATGTCCCGCTCGCATCCGGAAAAGCAAATTCCTTCTCTACCCCGTCCTTTAATAATTTTATCGTAACCGCCCCTTTTAGTGGTAATTTTTGCAGGCCAGCATAATTATTGCTGCTGTCAATGCTGCAAAAAACGTCATAGACAACACCTTTTATAAAAGGCTCCCTTTTGTTCATAAAAGTTACTCCTCCGCTTGACGTAATAAGTATTTTTCCATTCTTTTTATCATAGGCAATACCTGTAATATTGTTACTGGGTAAGCCATCTGCGTCTGTATAAAGGTTGTAAGAGTTTATATTATCGGGACTTGAAGAAGGATAGAAGTCAGGAGAGAGGTACTCAAGCAATCCGCTGCTTGTACCAATATATACATTGCCATACTCGTCTGCTGCGATGGCATTGAAATTAATTGCGGTCCCCGGCGGTATTTTACTGGTTGCATCCATTTTTACCCAGCCATTGGGTGTCTTGATTACAAGTCCGCCACTTTTCATCCCAATCCAGCGATTACCTACTGCATCACAAAAAATAGCCTGTGCTATAAAGCCACTTGGCAACAGTGGCACGGAGTCATGATCATAAAAGCCTAATTTAGGATTAGGGTTACCCATCCATTTACCATCCGGTGTATATCGAAGGATTTGTGAATTTCCTCCATTTTGACGCACGCCTATCCATATCTCTTTATTGTCCCCGCCAACTGCTTCACAAAGTGGTGTTGCACTGGAATTACTTGAAAAACCTTCCGGTTGATTGGTAAAATACTTGGGGTAAGGTGGGGAATATGGGTCGTTAAGGCCAATGCTTAAACCACCTCTTTTAGTTTTGAAAGAGGTAATAAACGGCGCTTGCGCTACCCACAGCCTGGGCAGTTGATTTCTTGCTGCCTTATAGCTGGGGTCAAGGTAAAGTGAGCGAACATTCCGGCTTAATAAGTCGGCCCCTGTAGTGGTACCTTCCACACTAAAAAATCTCATATTTACCTCATATTGATCAGGAAAGTAATTTACCCCGCCTGCAATATTTGTATTATTTGTATTAAAACTTTGTAATCCTGATTGTGCAATCCAGATGCCGCTGTCAGGATCTGCCTTTATATCATTAATAAATACATTGGTTAGTTGCGAAGATTTTGTCCATACTTTAAAACTATCATCAAACTTATATAATCCCCCGTATTGGGTGCCTGCCCAAATAACGTTGCCCTTGCCTACCGCTATGCATTTAAAATTATTGGTGGTAAATTCCGGTGCATTTAACCCACCTTGAGTGTAGTTAACAAATTCAGGCTTGTTTTGAGCTAATAAAATTACCGGGCCCAAAATAGTGGCCAATAAATAAGAATATAAATGTTTCATGTATAAGGTTGGGTTAGCGGATGTTTAGGTTGCTACAATTAGCATTGTTCGAATAGGGAACAATATACAACAACTTCCCCATTTTATCGAACGATTTTACTTTTTACTAATGAACTGAAAAGCACAGGAGCATCAGTATACTTTTTACTCAACTACTTTCCTCTCATTATATTGTATCAGACCGATATAGTATTAAAAATGATATTACACTTTCATCAAATGATGTTAAGTGTTAAGGGGAGAGGAAGAGAGGAGCGGTTGCAATAATGAGGTAACCGGGAAAGGGGATAATAAAAATAAAGGCAATACTTTTAATCCCTGCCTTGTTGTATCCGCACGGCAAGGTGCGCTGCAATCACTAATCACCCAAATGGTTCGCTAATAGATTTTGCAGGTTGTGAAAACCATTTGGGTCCTTGTTCAGTCATGTAAGCACAATCTTCCAGCCGCACACCAAACTCACCCGGAATAGAAATAGTAGGCTCAACACTAAAGCACATACCGGGTTGTAATATTTGTTTATTGCCTTTTACCATATTGCCCCATTCATGTACGTCCATGCCAATACCATGACCTGTACGATGGGGTAGCCCCGGCAATTTATACCCCGGGCCAAAACCTGCATCGGTTATTACTTTGCGGGCAGCGGCATCTACTTCTTCACAAGCTGCCCCAATTTTTGCAGCATTAAATCCTGCTGCCTGTGATCGTTTTTCCAGGTCCCATATTTCCAGTTGGCGTTTGGTGGGTTCAGCGCCGAATACAATAGTTCTTGTTATGTCAGATGAATAGCCTTCTACGGAACATACACAATCCATTAATACAATATCGCCTTTCTTTAATGTTTGAGGTTTATTGCTGCCATGAGGAAAAGAAGATGATTCTCCAAAAAGAACCAGCGCATCAGCGGATGCGGCGCCGGATTTTTGCTGCGCTTCTGTAATGATAACAGAAAGTTCAGCCTGTCTCATGCCTTCATGCAATTGGCTGATACCAAATTTTATTGCAGCAGATGTTATATCAT
>JBDSAQ010000385.1:0-5296 GCA_039922095.1 Ginsengibacter sp.
ACAAAGTTGACCAGCTTGCTTCCAAAATTAAAATTCTTTGAAGCCCATTTATCCAGCGTTACAAAGCTGGTTCCTGCATAGTTTGCCTCGTACCCTAACACACGATCTAATTCCGTAGGATGGCCAACAGATTCGTGAATCGTTAAAAAAAGATTGGTAGGATCAAGCACAAGATCATATTTACCCGGTTCTGCCGGTTTTGCTTTCATCTTTTCCTCTAACTGAAGCGTTGCTGTTTTTACATCTTCCAGCATATCGTACCTGTTTTTATAGAGTGTAATTATTCCTTTTATTTTATCTTCTTCCCTGGGTATAAGATATTCGTATCCCATTCCCATTGGGGCGCTTAATGAATTTCTTGTTTCAAATTTTCCCGATTTTTTATCTGTTTTTGTGATTGTAAAGGTTGGCCAGATGCGATGAATATCCTGGTCAATATAAGAGCCATCAGTAGAGGCAAAATATTTTTGTTCATTTACCAGGAACAAGGAATTATTTATAAAATCTGCTCCGTTTTTTAAAGCAATATTATTTGCAGAGATCAGCAGATCAATTTTATCTTTTATAGGAACTTCAAAACCATTTTTTTCAAGGGGTGTTTTCCAACTCACTTCACCGTACCCTTTTTGCGGTGCAAGGTGAACAGGTTCGATAAGCAGCCTGGCATTTACTTTGGCAATTTCAACTGCAGTAGTCGCAGCTTTTATTATGCTGTCATTATCCATTTTATCTGTTGCTGCAAATCCCCAGCTTCCATTCGCAATTACCCTTATACCAATGCCATAAGATTCTGTATTAGTTATGCCTTCAACGCTTAATTCCCTGGTAGTTATAAATTGCCTTAAATATCTTCCTATTCTTACATCAGCATAAGTGGCTCCTTTTGATTTTACTGTATTAAGCACCATATCTGCCAATTGTTTTTTTAGTGCTGTATCAACTGTACCATTCAAAAAACTTAGTGGAGAAACTGCTTTACCAATTAATGGGATATTAGAAAACATGGCTGTGCCTAAACCTATACCGCCATAGTTAAGAAAGTCTCTTCTTTTCAATTTTAAAATATTTATAATGATAAAAAGGAGATGATGTTTTTACCCTTAAACTGCATCCGACAAAGAGGTAAATGTAAAATCCCTGATCTTCATTGGCGGAATTAAAAAGCTGCGATAAGACTCAATGCTGATGGTTCTTTCAGGTTTCCCTAATGCTTCAACATTATTAAGCATTATTACAGGGCTTTCATTAAAACGAAAGTTCTTAACAGGAAATTTGATTTTACCATTTTCAATATAAAAAGTTCCGTCTCTTGTTAAACCTGTAAGTAATAATGTTTGCGGATCAACCATGCGTATGTACCACAATCGTGAAACTAATATTCCCCTTTCTGTGCTTTCAATAAGATCTTCAATAGAAGCAGTACCACCTTCCATACTTATAGTGCCAGGCGGAGGTACAGGCTTTATATTTTGTTTGTTGGCCCAAAACCTTGAGTAAGACAAATTTTTTACAACACCTTTATCAATCCATATCATTTTTTCCAGGGGCAACCCTTCACGGGTCCATGTAGGAGAGGGGAGTTCTTTGTTAAACGGATCAGAGTAAATAGTTATTTTATCATCCATCAGCTTTTCCCCTAACCTGTTTCCACCGCCCGGCTTACTCATAAAGCTTCTGCCTTCATCAGCAATACGTGCATCTAAACCTCTGAACATATTTTCGAGCATATAAACTGCTGCCACAGGTTCCAGTATAACTGTATATTTACCCGGCTCAATTGCTTTTGCACCTATTGAACCATTGGCTTTGGATGCTGCCACTTTTGTTGCCACAAAGGTATCCAGTTTTGTTACATCATTAAACCCTTTAGCGGCATAGCCACTAGCCGTTCCTTCTTCGTTGCGTGTGGTAATAGTAAAAATTATATCAGTATCATTATTATAAGCAAAGAGGCCTTTGGAATTCATAACTGCATTAAAGGATGTTGTGTTTTCAAGGTATCCGGCTGCCTGAAGCTTTGCTTCTTTTGATACATTTATACTTTTGGCTACCATTTCAGCTCTCGCCTCCGGAGTAATTGCAGCGGTAGCAGGAATATAGGTAATAGATTCTTTAAAATCAGAAGGCCCTAATAACGGCATGTACTCAGGATTTTCAGGGGCTAACTGCGCAAGCTCTTCTGCCCGCCTCACAACTTTTTCCAACGACTTACCATCAAATTCATTAATAGTTGCTGTCCCTGATTTTTTGCCGTAGGCTGAAGTTACAAAAAGACTTAATGTACTCACGTCGCCGGAAGTAGAAACAGCGTTGCGTGCATAGCGGATGTTGCCCCCTTCAGAACCGCTAAGGCTAACTTCACATTCATCGGCTTTCGAAAATGCGATCACTTTTTGTAAAAGTGTTTTTGCTTCCTGTTTATTTAAAATTGCCATAAATGTTATCAGATTTTTCTTGCTGTATTAATTACATTAACTCCATTAAACTGAGAGGTTGAACTACCGTGAGATACTGCATTTGATTGAGCTGGCTGGCCCTTACCATCATTAAACGCACCACCTAAACGATAATCGCTTTCGTCAGCAATAGCAACACAGCTATTCCAGAATTCCTGTGTGTTCGCCTGGTAAGCCACATCCTTAAGCATTCCTGCAATTTTACCGTTTTTAATTTCGTAAAATAGTTGTCCGCCAAATTGAAAGTTATAGCGCTGCTGATCAATTGAGAAAGAGCCATTCCCAATAATATAAATTCCCTTCTCTACATTTTTAATGATATCATCTACACTTTGTTTTTGTTTACCCGGTTGCAAAGAAACATTAGGCATACGTTGAAACTGAACATCAGCCCAGCTTTGAGAATAACAGCAACCATGTGATTCCTTTAATCCAATAATATGCGCCTGATCCCGGATAGCCTGGTAGTTTACAAGAGTTCCATCTTTTATAAGGTCCCACTCTTTACACTTTACGCCTTCATCATCCCAGCCCACTGCGCCTAATGATCCCTGCTGTGTTTTATCAGCAACAATATTTACAAGCTTGCTTCCAAAATTAAATTTCTTTGATCGCCATTTGTCCAGCGTTAAGAAACTGGTTCCGGCATAGTTGGCTTCATATCCCAGCACCCGGTCTAATTCAGTAGGGTGACCAACTGATTCATGTATAGTTAACCATAAATGGGAAGGGTCAAGCACCAGATCATACTTGCCGGGCTCTACAGTTTTCGCTTTGATCTTTTCAGATACATTTGCCGTTGCAGCTCTGATATCTTCCAAAATATCGTATCTCTTTTTATACCTGGTAACTATACCGGATACTTTTTCATTTTCTGATGGGGAAAGATATTCATAACCCATTCCCATGGGTGAGCTTAAGGCATTCCTGGTATCAAACTTTCCCGTTGCCTTATCAATTTTTGTAACAGTAAGAGTTGGAAAAATACGGTGTATATCCTGGTCAATATAAGAACCCTCAGTAGAGGCAAAATACTTTTGTTCATTTACAGCAAATATTACTGAGCTTACAAAGTTCGCCCCGTTTTGCATTGCTATGTTGTTGGCCGATAACAGCAGCTCAACTTTATCTTTAACAGGTACCTCAAAAGCATTCTTTTCTATAGGAGCTTTCCAGCTTACTTCACCATAGCCTTTCTGAGGGGCAAGTTGTACCGCCTCGGTATGGATCTTTGCATTTGCTTTAGCAACTGCCACTGCTCTTTCTGCTGTTTTTGCAATGTTCTCCTTCGTTACATTATCTGATGCTGCAAAGCCCCAGCAACCATCAGCCAGAACACGAACGCCGGCGCCAAAAGATTCTGTATTTGTAATAGCCTGAACTTTGTTTTCACGGGTGGCTACAATTTGGTTAAGGTAGCGGGCAATCCGAACATCGGCATAGGTAGCGCCTTTTGCTTTAGCAACATTAAGGGCTATATCTGCAAGTTCTTTTTTAAGGCTTATATCCATTCCCGAATGCAATGCTTCCGTGGGATAAAAAGGGTTGCCTGAGAGTGTGAATTTTGGAATCAGCAGCCCTCCAAGGCTCATCGTGGATAATTGAAGAAAATCCTTTCGTTTCAAAATATTTCTCTTAAAGGTTATAAATAAGAAAGTACCCGGCAATCTATTACTTTTTGCCAAAAGTTTCTATCTGTACTTAAACTTTTTTTCGAACCAAAGAAAACCTGAACAGGTAATAAATATAATAAAAAAATAAATTTTTTGGATTTCGACTCTTTTGGTAGTTATAATAAATTCATTTGATGGCTTATATGGATGATTGCTTGCATATTTTTTTGTCGCAGTTATTTTATCATGTGCTTTAACAGCATTCCAGTTTTTATCATCATAAATATACCACCAGTGGGTTAGCCCGTAATTGCCAATAAGCTGCCAGCCTGCTTTTATTGGCCAGTAAACAGCATTCCATTGATAAGGAAGATGATAATTTTGTTCCATATAAATTGTATCTTCTGTTTGTGCTTGTGGAATATTTGCTTTTACTGTTTCAGTTTGTAAGAGCACTTCTTTATTTTTTTGAGGCAGGGCCGGAGTTACAGCCCATACATCTTCCAAAGGAATTTTTTTGGCCGCTTTTTGTAATATGTATGACCAGAAGGAGGAGTAGTCTTTTGCATTTCCCGCCAGTTGCCACGTATAAGTATTTCCAACTGTCGTTAATACTATTTTGCCTAAACCAGCCATTCTGCTGTTTACCATTGTTCTCATTTGCTGGTCTTTAACAAGCGGTTGTGTTGCTGCCATGTTGCGGATATATATTGGCTGTTCTATTTTCAGTGAGGCCATTATATGGTCCGTGTCGCCGAGACTTAATTTAATAATATGCTGAACGCTATCTCTTACTTCAATTAATGGAAAAGATTTTAAGTAGAATGCTGATGAGTTTCCTGATGTATCGGTTTTTACTATCAATCCTGCACCTTTGGTTTCTATATAATTTCTTATTACTGAAATATCTGAGGCAGGCAGTGCAGTTAATTCAGAAGCATCAGCTATTATAATATCAAACTTTTCAAGCAACGAAGCTGTAATGCGATCAATAGGGACAGGCAGAATATTTACAAATTGCTTGTCGTATTTATTCTTACTGATAGATGTTCTTACAGCAAATTTGTATTCGTTTTTTGTAAGCCAGTTTTTAAGAAATTTATTTTCAAAATCCGGCGATGCAGCAATAAGAAGAATGCTTAATGGTTGAGTAATTTTTACTTCAACAGGAACAGGTTCGCTTTCTAAAGTGTCATTACCTGATATTACAGTAACTGAATAAACTGC
>JBDSAQ010000386.1:0-5852 GCA_039922095.1 Ginsengibacter sp.
GGCTTAATGCCTGATGCATCTCTTACCAAATAAAGATTTGCGGTAAAATTATCCCAAAGCGCAAAAGCAAACATACCATTTAGCCGGGCAAATGAACGGGGACCCCATGTCGCAAATGCAGCTAATATTACTTCAGTATCACTTTGGTTTTCAAATAAAAATCCGGCTTTTTTAAGCTCATACTTTAATTCAGGATAATTATATATTTCCCCGTTAAAAGTGATATGATATCTGCCATCGCTATAGCTCATAGGCTGATGGCCGCCACTGGTTAAATCAATTATAGAAAGGCGCCTGTTTCCTAATACCAGGCTTTGTTTTTCGCAAGTATATATTCCTTCATCATCTGGCCCCCCATGTTTTTGAATGGCACACATATTTCTAACCATATCTTCCAGTAAATCCACTGAAAGTGATGGGTTGATTATGCCTGCTATTCTACACATTGATTGTTTTAAAACTCCTAATGGTTTTTCTTTTCCTGGGTGTAATATTGGTATTTTTCAACAAAATTTTCATAACTGTTTCTTATGCCATCTTCAAGTGCAATGGCAGAGTGCCAGCCCAGGGCATTTATTTTATCTACGTTCAATAATTTTCGAGGAGTACCGTCTGGCTTGGAATGATCGAATACCAGCTTGCCGTTAAAGTTAGTGATATATTTTATAAGTAAGGCCATTTCTGCAATAGTATTATCCTTTCCCACGCCAATATTAATAATTTCGGGCTCTTCATATTCCTCCATTAAAAATAAGCAGGCATCGGCGGCATCATCTACATGCAAAAATTCTCTTCTCGGGCTTCCGGTTCCCCAAATAGTAACCGTGTGTTCATTATTAAGTATGGCTTCATGAAATTTTCTTATTAATGCAGGCAGCACATGTGCATTTTGTGAATGATAGTTATCTCCCGGGCCATATAAATTAGTAGGCATTACGCTAATAAACCTTGACCCATACTGCCTTTTATAGGATTGACACAAATTGATGCCTGCAATTTTTGCAATGGCATAAGGCTCGTTGGTAGGTTCAAGCACCCCGGATAACAGGTATTCTTCGCGGATGGGTTGCAATGCATTTTTTGGATAAATACAACTACTCCCAAGAAATAATAATTTTTCTACGTTGTTTTTATATGATTCGTGGATAATATTGTTCTGGATAGCAAGATTATCATAAATAAAATTTGCTGGGTAGGTTTGATTAGCCATGATGCCCCCAACTTTGGCAGCAGCGAGAAAAACATACTGCGGCTTTTCATTGGCAAAAAATTCCCGTACGGCAAGCTGCTCACGCAGGTCGAGTTCTGCAGATGTTCTGGTTATAATATTTGTAAACCCTCTTTCGTTAAGTAACCTTAGCAGAGCACTTCCTACCAGCCCGGTATGTCCGGCAATATATATTTTGTCTGATTGATTCATTTTATAGTACGGATTGAAATTTAAGCCTGATTAGTTGGGATAATAGTACTTATTGATAAAGAACTAATAAGCAGTAATAATATTTTGCAAATGTAAAAAAATACAGTTAATCTTTTAGTCCGCCTCGTAAACCTCACCTAATTCTCTAAAAGGAGAGGCTTGAGACTTCAACTCAACTCAAGGTTTTTCTTATCGAAATGGGCGTTTAACTGCAGGTTCATGCTATCAATTTTTACTATAATGCGGTTACCTGAAATTTCTACTATCATTCCTTCGTAATCCATAAGTACGCCCTGTTTAATTTTTACTTTTGCATTTAAATGAAAATTCTTTTCTTCTACTAATACATCACTAAACTCATTTAAAAATTTTCTAATAGTATGTATTTCCTCTTCTCTTATTTGTGCCGGTTTCCCCAGCCAGTATACATAATTTAGTATGCCATCAATTTTTTTAATTTCCCACTTTTTATCTTCTGAAATTTTTATAAACACGTAGCATGAAAAAACAGGTTCCATCACTACTTTTTTACGGTCGCTCCACTGGCGTACTACTTTATTTAAGGGGCAATAATGTTCAATCCCTTTTTTAGCAAGAGATGAGGCAACCTTTTTTTCCCACCTTGGGCGGGTTCGCAAAGCAAACCAATGATTATCATTTACAATCATAACGCAGCTTCGCTATTCCTCAGTCACATGAATTGTTGCACTGAAGTAAGAATTTGTTTTCATACTGTGGTAACGGATTCTACATCCGGATTTATTTCCTGAAAAATTTTTTAATCTTTGCCAAAGGGCTTTTTGTGGCATCAACATAGTACCCGCCGCCATATTCCGTGCCATAACCATAGCCATAACCATATCCATAACTGTAACCATTACCGTAACCGCCTAATCCATATCCGGAGATTCTAAAACCACGGGGTTTTATACCATTGAACAGGATGCACATGTTTCTAAATTTCTGTTGCTGGTGAAGCGTATCAATCATTTTTAAAAAGATTTTTGGGGTAACGTTATGTCTTATAACAAACATATTTATGTCAGCATACTTTTGCAGTAGCTGGGCATCAGTTACAGGAGCAATTGGGGCAGTATCAATAATCACATAATCAAATCTTTTCTTTATCTCATCCATCATCTCTTTAAATTTAACCATACTTATTAATTCAGCGGGGTTGGGGGGAAGGGGCCCTGAAGAAACAACATAGAGGTCTTTTAGCTGTGTTTCTTTAATCATATCTTCAAAAGAACATTTATCCACAAGATAATTTGATATCCCCGGCGACCTGGTTACATTAAGAGTTTTACTTATTTTAGGCTTGCGAAGATCCATTTCCACTAAAGCCACACGCTTGCCGGTAAGTGTGATGCTAATGGCGAGATTTATAGCAATGAAGCTTTTTCCCTCTCCGGAAACACTTGAAGTAATAAGAACGGTATTTTTTTGCTCGGTTAAACCCATGAAGCTCATATTGGTTCTTAACGAACGAAACTGTTCAGCAACTACTGTGCGTTTGCCCGGCAAAATAACTATCGGATCTTTACCCGAAGCCTGCAAAATTTCACCGGCTACAGGCACTTTGGTTTTTTCTTCAATTTCTGCTCTGAACAAAATTTTACGGCTGAACATTTCCTTTAATAGAACAATAAATGCACCTGATAATAAGCCAATTACTAATCCTTCCAAATAGAAGTTTTTAGGAATAGGTTTTATAGGCCCATAGGAAGTGGGAGATTCTATCACACGCAAATCTGCAATAGTAGAGGCAGATGAAATAGCTGTTTCTTCTCTCTTTTGCAGGAGGAAGGTATAAATATTGTTCTTTATAGCCTGTTGCCGGCTTATATCCAAAAATTGCCTTTCCTTTTCGGGTATTTGCCTGAGTTGCCTGCTGTTTGCATTTATACCTGCATTAATCTGGTTTTTTTCAGCTATTAAGTTCGCCCTTATGTTGACCATATTTTCACTGATATCATTTTTTATACGGTTCACTTTTTCTGCAGCAAGAATTACAGGCTCGCTTTTTTCACCTGAAATACTCCTGGCTTTTTCCAGGTCAAATTCTGAATTGTATAGATTTCCTAACAGGGAAGATAAAGTAGGATCATTCATTAATAATAAAGAAGGTACTGTACCAGGTTTACTGCCTTTATTTTGGATATAATTACCAATATCATTTAAAATATCTAACTGCAGATCAAGGTCGCTAACCTTTTTATCAAGCTCTTTTACTGTACTGAGATACGAGGTTGCCTGGGAACTAAGGTCAGTAATTGACTCTCTTGACTTATACCTTGCAGCGTTTTTTTCAACACTGTCTAACTGGCCTATTACCACGCCTAGCCTGTCTTCAATAAAGTTGAGTGTTCTGGAAGCAATCTGGTTTTTATCGCTGATAGCATTAAGATTATAAATCTCGAATAATTTATTTAGAACATCCATCCCCTTCTTTGGAACAGGTGTTTCCATATTAACATTAATAATAGTTGAAGAAGAAGAAAGCGGGTTTGCCCTTATTGCACCAATGAGCCCACCGGCGGCACCGGCCAGGGGAGTAAACTGAACAAAGTAATTTTTACCTACTACCCCGGTATTATAATTTTTATTTGCCACAATCCTGAAGTAATTATTATCTAAAAGCACCACAGAATCAAAACTCACAGATTTATTATCAATAATAACTTTATGATTAACCCAGTCCATTTTAAAAAAATACCTGGCGTATGAATTAAGCTTATCAATATCAATAGCAATAAATTGTACAGGGGTATTATCTACATATAACTCTTCCACACGCACATTTCCTTTATTATAAACAGTTGAATAAATATTAAGATCTTTTACCACTTCCTGCAATATATCAGAGGAGCGTAAAACCATTATTTCATTTTCCACAATTTTTTTTTCACTGAAAATATTCAACGCATCAAGCACTTTTGAATCACCCCCGCCTTTATTGGGGTCTTTAAGCAGTACTGTAGCCTGTGCAACATAGGTGGGAATTTCTGCACGCAGAATAATAAATGTTATTAAAAGAGAAACTGAAGTTGTAACTAAAAAGAGTGGCCAGAAGGGAAGGTACTTATAGATAATCTGCTTGAAAATATTATTTTCAGCCTTTGGTTTAAAAAATTGGTCTTCATCCATGGTTCATAAGATTCTGTAATTTACTTTATTCTGCTTAAGATTAAAAACAGTAAAGAGATTCCTGCAGAAACATAACTTAGTATTTGCTGTGTTTTTCCACTACCTGTCCGGGCAGCGTCAGGCTCTATATAAAGTATGTCATTTGGTTTTAAATAATAAAATGGAGAAGTAAAAACAGAACTGTTATTTAAATTCAGCCTTTTAAACTCCTTGTCTTTCCCATTTTCCCGTATCACTAAAATATTATCTTTTCTTCCAGTTGCTGGTATTCCTCCACCGAGGCTTATCGCTTCAAGTATAGTCATGGTTTCATTCTGCATATATAAAACCTGGTTAATTTCGCCCATGAATATTATCTTATTGTTTACAAAACTAACGGTAACTACAGGCTCTTTTAAATAAGGCTGCAGGTCTTTAAGCAACCGATTTTTTAATTCATCCCGGGTTAAACCTTCTGCGTGAACAATGCCCAGTTTTGGATATAAGATATTTCCATTTATATCTACGAGGTAGCCTGAAAGCTGCCCTGATGTTCCGGCTATTTGAGGTGCCGTAAAAACAGCAGATGCCTCATTGCTAAGACTGCTAACCCCGATATTTATCAGATCGCCCTTCCTTATTTTTAATTCAAAATCTTTTGTAACTACGTTTTGCAGTGTAGTATCTGCCGGAAGGTTTTTAAAATAAAGGAGCTTTTTGGGTGATGTACAGGAAGTAAAGCAAAGATTTAAAGAGAGTAAAAAAAGAAGCAGATTACAAAAATAGAGAGATTTACATGTGGTATGATGTTTTTGCATATGGCCCTGTTAGGTTAAATTAATTTATCAATGCCCCGCCTGGTGCAGTAATACTTAAAAATTGTGACCGGTTAGCTGATAAATATGCACCGAAAATAAAGCAATCTGAGTAAAAATTATGGAAGCTTTACTACGGATAATTACTTCAAAATAAGCTAAAATTTACCACATGGCCAAAGAGAGGGTGCATTTCAATCGTCGCAGACTGGTTGGGACACTGCCCCTTGGCTCTCTGTGGTGGACAGGTACTATCACCAGCCACGCTGAGCTAATAGAAACAAAAATTTTGAGGTTATTTTTTGCTAAGTAAAAGTTCATTTTTATTACCCGGCTTCTGGACAATATGTTGAACAAATTTACTGTGCATTAAAATAAATCTTTTTCATTATCACAACTGAGGGGATATTTTTTTTCAAAAATTAGTCAATAAAAATCGTGTCGTCTGAAGTTTTTTCAAAACATAAATTTACTGTTCTGGTAGCAGC